>JAFADT010000554.1 GCA_023424585.1 Pseudomonadota bacterium | reverse complement strand
CCCCGGCGCCTCGCGCGCGCACACCCGCGCGGCCTCCTGCTCCTCCACGGACTGGCGCGTGACGAGCGACACCGCCACGAAGCACAGCCCGTTGAGGGTCAGCGAGGTGAAGGTGGCGAAGCCCCAGGGCTCGTCCGCGCTGAAGCCCAGCGTCTCGGAGAGCTGGTGGGTCCACGCCACCAGCGCGGGCGGCTCCCACAGCGGGGCCAGCAGCGTGAAGGCCCACGTCGCCCCGCCCGCGAAGAGGCCCGCGAGCAGCCCCGCGCGCGTGGCCTTGGGCCACGTCAGGAGCCCCAGCACGCCCGGCGCGAACTGCGCGGTGGCCACGAAGGACACGAGCCCCAGGTCCACCAGCCCCGTCTCGCGGGTGTCCAGCAGCAGGTAGAAGCCGTAGCCCGCGAGGATGACGGCGGCGATGAGCACGCGCCGGGCCCAGAGCAGCCACCCGTAGAGGTCGTCCCGGCCGCGCGCGGTGCCCAGCGGCAGCACCAGGTGCGTGAGGCACATGGGCGCGAGCGCCAGCGTGGTGACGATGACCATCGCGCTCGCCGCGGACACGCCGCCCAGGAAGGCGATGAGCGCCAGCAGCGGGGCGCCCTTCGCGGCGGGCACGGAGAGGACGTGGAAGTCCGCGGGCCAGGGCAGGCCGAGCGCCTCCCCGGACCACAGCAGCACGGGCACCGCCACGTTGATGAGCAGCATCAGCAGCGGGTAGGCCCACGCGACGGTGGCCAGCCCGTCGCGCTCCGGCGCCTCCGTGAAGGCCACGTGGTACTGCCGGGGCGTGAGGAAGGCGGCGATGGTGGAGAGCACCAGCAGCGGCGCCCAGGACGCGTCGCGCGCGGGGCGCTGGAGGGCCTCCACCGCCTCCGGGTGGCGCGTGAGCCAGTCGTCGAGCCCGCCCACCCCGCCGAAGACGGACACCACGCACCAGCCCGCGACGACGAGCAGCGCCAGCAGCTTCACGCCGGACTCGAAGGCGATGGCCAGCATCAGCCCCTCATGGCGTTCGCGCGGGGCGGGGTGGCGGGCGCCGAAGAGGAGCGAGAAGACGATGAGCACGCCGCAGAAGCCCGTCCCCACCAGCGCCGGGGCCGCGGCGGGGCTCAGGATGCGCGCGGACTCCACGACGGCGCGGAGCTGGAGCGCCAGGTAGGGCATGCTGCCGGCCAGCGCGAACAGCGTCACCGCCGTGCCCGTGGCCTGGCCGGGGTAGCGGAAGGCGAGCAGGTCCGCGAGCGAGGTGAGCTGCCGCTCCCGCGTCAGCCGCAGCAGCGGGCGCCACAGCACGGGGGCGAGCAGGCACGCGAGCGTGAGGCCCAGGTAGATGCCCAGGTAGCGGAAGCCGTGGCGGGCCGCGTAGCCCACGCTGCCGAAGTAGGACCAGGACGTGGCGTACACGCCCAGGGCCAGCGCGTACGTGAGCGGGTGCTGGGTGATGCGGGGCGGGATGTGGCCCCGCTCCGCCGCGTAGGCCACCAGGAACAGCGCGCCCAGGTAGGCCACGGAGGCGATGACGAGCGGGCCCAGCCCCAGCGTCATGGGCGCAGGCTCCGGTGCGCCACCCAGCCGCCCAGGGCGATGACGCCCAGCCACACGAGGAAGGGGAGCGCGGCGGGGGCCCCCTCGGCCAGCCACAGCCGGCGCAGCGGCGAGCCGAACAGCAGCACCGCCACGGCGAACACCAGCAGCGACGGCATGGCGGGAGGGTCCGCGGGAGGCCGCGACATGCCGGGGAGGATAGCAGCCCTGGCTGGACGCGAGGGGCGCCGTGATAATCCGGCGGGTCATGGCTCTCCCGGACGTGCCCCCGTTCTCCGAACTGCCCCAGTTCACCCTGGACCGCGACTCGCTGCGCCTGCTCCCGGAGTCCTTCTGCCGGCGCCTGGGCGTCGCGGTGATGGGGAAGGTGGACGCGGCCAACGACAGGGAGGCCGTGATGGTGGCGATGCTGGACCCCGAGGACGTGTCCGTGCGCCGCCGCATCGAGGACTTCCTGTGCCGGCCGGTGCGCCCGGTGCGGCTCAACCGCTACGAAATCGACTCCGCGCTGGAGGTGGGCTTCGGCGCGGGCGCGCCCGCGTCGGTGGACGTGGTGCTGAAGGCGGGCGCGCCGCTGTCGCGCCACCCCACGGCGGTGGAGCTGGTGAGCCACGTGCTCGCGGTGGCGGTGGCGCAGCAGGCCTCCGACATCCACCTGGAGAGCTACACGGACGACGTGGACCTGCGCTACCGCATCGACGGCATCCTCCACCACATGTACACGGACATCTCCCCGGCCTCGCTGCCGGAGGTGGTGAGCCGCATCAAGGTGATGGCGGGGCTGGACATCGCGGAGAAGCGCCGGCCCCAGGACGGCCGCCTGCGGGCGCTCCACGAGAGCGAGGCGGGGCGGAAGTTCGTGGACTTCCGCGTGAGCGTGGTGCCCTCCCCGGCGGGCGAGGACGTGGTCATCCGCCTGCTGGACGCCACGGTGGGCCTGGTGCCGGTGGAGCGGCTGGGGATGACGCCGGAGGTGCAGGCCACGGCGCTGCGGCTCTTGGGCAACCCGGAGGGGCTGGTGCTGGTGACGGGCCCCACGGGCAGCGGCAAGACGACGACGCTGTACGCGGCGCTGGCGCGGCTCAACGACGGGCGCAAGAAGATCATCACCGCGGAGGACCCCATCGAGTACGTGGTCCCCAAGGTGAACCAGAAGCAGGTGTCGCCGCAGATGCCGCACCTGACGCTGCTGCGCGCGCTCTTGCGGCAGGACCCCAACGTGATGCTGGTGGGGGAGATCCGCGACCTGGAGACGGGCAGCACCGCGCTGATGGCGGCGTCCACGGGGCACGTGGTGCTGGGCACGCTGCACACGGCGGACGCCATTGGCGCGGTGAGCCGCCTGCGCGGGCTGAAGCTGGAGGACGGCGACATCGCGGAGGCGCTGCTCGCGGTGCTGGCGCAGCGGCTGGTGCGGCGCGTCTGTCCGGAGTGCTCCGCGCCCAGCACGCCCACGGCGGATCAGCTGGCGCTGCTGGGGCCGCTGCTGGACGGCATCCAGCCCCGGGCGGGGCAGGGCTGCGACGCGTGCCGCCACACCGGCTTCAAGGGGCGCGTGGGCCTCTTCGAGCTGCTGGTGGTGGATCCAGAGCTCCAACTGCTCATCGCCACCGGGGCGCCGGGCGTCCAGCTGCGCCAGCACGCCCGGGCGAAGGGCTTCCGCACGCTGGTGGACGACGCGCTGGCGAAGGTGGCGGCCGGGGTCACCACGCTGCACGAGCTGACGCGCGTGATGCCCTACCGCTACATCGTCACGGCTCGGGAGGAGCGTCAGGCGCGGGGGTGATGTTCGCTTCGGCGATGGGGCCCGGGGGCAGCATCACGGTGAAGGTCGCGCCCTGGCCGGGGATGCTGCGCACCTGGACGATGCCGCCGTGGGCCTCGACGATCTGCTGGGTGATGAAGAGGCCCAGCCCCAGGCCGCCGTAGTTGCGCTCGGAGACCGCGCGCACGAAGCGCTCGAAGACGCGGGGCTGGTCCTCGTGCGGGATGCCGATGCCCTCGTCGCGCACGCTCAGCACGGCGAGCCCCGAGTCCATCCGCACGCGGAGGTGGATGGGCTTGCCCGCGCCGTACTTGAGGGCGTTGGTGAGCAGGTTGGTGACCACCTGGTCCACCCGGGCGCGGTCCCAGATGCCCTCGATGGGGGTGGTGGCGTCCAGCGTGACGGCGCAGCCCACCTGCGCGGACTGGGGCGCGTAGCGGGCCACCACCTCCCGCGTGAGCGCGGCCAGGTCCATGGGCGCCCGGTCCAGCCGCAGCTGGCCCATGCTGATGCGCGACACGTCCAGCAGGTCCTCGATGAGGTCGGACAGCTTGCGCACCTGCCTGCGGGCCACCTCCAGGTCGCGGGCGATGCGCTCCACGGGCAGGGTGGCGGAGGGGTCGTTCTCCACGGTGCGCAGCAGGGCCGTGAGCTTGAGCTGGAGCGGGGTGAGCGGCGTCTTCAGCTCGTGCGAGGCGACGGAGAGGAACTCGTCGCGGGCGCGCACGGCGTCGCGCAAGAGCTCCAGCTCGCGCCGCTCCTGGGTCTGCTTGCGCTGGGTGATGTCGCGCGTCACCTTGGCGAAGCCCCGGAGCCTGCCCAGCGGGTCGAACATGGCGGTGATGACGACGCTGGCCCAGAAGAGGCTGCCGTCCTTGCGGACGCGCCAGGCCTCCTCCTCGAAGTGACCATCGCGGGCGGCCACCTGGAGGGCGTACCAGGGCTTGCCCCGCGCCACGTCCTCCGGAGGGAAGAAGCGGCTGAAGTGCTGGCCGAGGATCTCCGCGGACGTGTAGCCCTTGATGCGCTCGGCGCCGGCGTTCCACGTGGAGATGCGGCCGTCGGCGTCGAGCATGTAGATGGCGTAGTCCTGGATGCGCTCGACGAGCAGGCGGAAGCGCTCCTCGCTCTCCCGCAGGCGCTCCTGGACGAGCTTGCGCTCGGTGAAGTCGCGCGTCACGTGGCCGTAGCCCACGAGCTGGCCCTGCGGGTCGTGCATCGCGGTGATGACGACGTTGGCCCAGAAGAGGCTGAAGTCCTTGCGGACGCGCCAGCCCTCCTCCTCCAGGCGGCCCTCGCGGTTGACGACCTCCAGGTCCTGCTGGGGCTTGCCGGCGGCCACGTCCTCGGGCGGGTAGAAGCGGCTGAAGTGCTGGCCGAGGATCTCCGCGGACGTGTAGCCCTTGATGCGCTCGGCGCCGGTGTTCCAGCTCATGATGTGGCCCGCCGGGTCCAGCGTCAGGATGGCGTAGTCCTTCACGCTGTCGATGAACAGGCGCAGCTGGGCGCTCGGGTCGCGGGGCGCGTGGGGACTCGCATACGCGATGTCGCCGCCGCTGGCGGACGCAGGGGGCTGGCTGTCGTCCAGGGGGCTCCTCATAGATTGTCCAGCGTAACGCACGGTAGGGGGGCTCCGGGGAGGAACGTCAACGTGGATCCATCCACCATCCAACCCTGCTGGGGGACCGGGCTTCCGGGCAGGGCGGAAGCTCACACCCAGCGTGGAGAACGCGTCGTTTCCGTTGCGTCATCCCGGCTTGGGGGCACTGCGCGGGCCCGGCGCCCGTGTGGCAGGCGGTGGATCAGGCGGGGACTCGCGACAGCCAGGGGCCCAGGCACGCCGGGCGAGGAGCGGGGGCCGGCGGCGAGCGTTTCTGGGAATCCGGTGGCGATGGAGCCAGGGAATCCGGCTCCTTTCGCTTCCGCCTGATGTCCGGTCCTTGGCGCCGGGGGCGCGGAGGCACCTGTTAGAACGACGGGGCCCGTTGTCCGCACGGCAGCCGAGGGAGGTGCCATGGGAATCCTGTGGGGGCTGGGGTCGGTCCTGACGCTCGCTGCCGGGGTCGCGCTGTGGCTCCAGGCCACGGGGCCCACGCGGACGCTGAGCGAGGTGCGCGTGGAGAACCGCACTGGCCAGGACGTGAGGTCGGATCCGTGAGTCGCGGAGGGCCCAAGAAGCTCTGGGCGATGGCCTTGCTGCTGTGCTTGACGGCTGGCTGCGCGACGACGCGCGTGGTGCACCTCGACGTGATGCGTGTGATCCGCTGTATCGACGATGCCGCCTGTGAAGAGGCGCGGCTCTGGACGACCGAGGACGGACGTCCCGACAAGGTGGGGGAGTACCACGTCGTCTCCGGCCTGCGCATCGACACGTCGAGGGTGGGGGACGCCGGTGTCTTCCGCCCCTGGGGATACCTCCTGCCCATCATCGTCGCTGGCCACCTCAAGGAGGCCCTGGAACGGACCGGCATCGTGGGGGGGCGGTTCGTCGAAGTATAGGACCCGGGCCCGCCTCCAGCCCCGAAGCCCACGAAGCGACAGCGGCTCCGCCCGGCCTTCCCTGGCCTCCATCCGCTGCGCCATGCTGCGCCGCCTGACGCCAGCAAGGGGATGCGGGATGGAGACGGACGCCTACGGACCGCCGAGGGATGAAGAGGAACTGGCCGCCATCGCGGACATCACCACGCAGGCGTTCGCCATGCCGCTCGCGGACTCCGAGGCCGTGGTGCGCAAGAACTTCTCCGAGTCCTCCCTGCGCATCCTGCGCGTGAACGGCGACGTGGCCGCCACGCTCACCCTCATCCGCATGGGTCAGTTCCTGGGCGGTCGCTCCGTGCCCCTCATCGGCGTGGGCGGCGTGGGCGTCGCTCCCGCCCACCGGGGCGCCGGCGCCGCCACCCGCCTCTTCCACCGCTTCCTGCGCGAGATGCGCGACGAGGGCGCCCCCCTCTCCGTCCTCTACCCCGCGACCCAGCCGCTCTACCGCCGCGTGGGCTACGAGGTCGCCGGCGCGCGCCATGAAATCCACGTCGACGCGGCCGCGCTGGAGCTGGGCGAACGCTCGCTGTCCCTGCGCCCCCTGCGCCCGGACGACGACGCGGCGGTGGAGGCGTGCTACCGGCGCTTCGCCGCCCGGCACCACGGCTGGCTGGACCGCGGAGGCTACATCTGGCGGCGCGTGCGCTCGCCGCGCAACGACACCGCCTACGGCTACGTCGTCGAGGGGGCCTCGGGCGTGGAGGGCTACGTGTACCTCGTGCGCAGCCTCTCGCCCCAGGGCGCCGTGCCCCGGCAGGTCCTGAAGCTCACGGACCTCGTCGCCACCACGCCCGCCGCCGCGCGCCGGCTGCTGCGCTTCCTCGGCGACCACCGCTCGCTGGCGCAGGACGTGATGTGGTTCGGCGGCGCGGACGAGCCGCTCCTCGCGCTGCTGCGCGAACAGACCTACCAGGTGAAGCTCTCCATGCACTGGATGACGCGCCTGCTGAACGTCCCCCAGGCCCTGGAGGCGCGTGGCTTCACCCCCGGCCTGTCCGGCGCGCTCCACCTGGACGTGGAGGACGACCTCCTCCCGGAGAACCAGGGGCGCTTCGTGCTGGAGGTGGAGGACGGAGTCGCCCGCGTCCGGCCCGGCGGCGAGGGACACCTGAAGCTGCACGTGCGCGCCCTGGCCCCGCTCTACACCGGCTTCCTCACGCCCCGCGCGCTCCAACTCGCCGGCATGCTGACCGCGGACGACGCCTCGCTCGACGCGGCCAGCGCCCTGTTCGCGGGCCCCGCCCCCTCGCTGCGCGACATGTTCTGACGCGCGGGCGCGGACTACCCGGCCCGCGGCGGGAGTGGTAGGAGCGGCGTCCTCGGACGGAGGAGGCTTCACACGTGCGCGCGTTCGTCACCGGTGGCTCGGGGTTCGTCGGGAAGCACCTGCTCGCGGCGCTCGCGAAGCGAGGCGAGCCGGCGCGCGCGCTGGCCCGCTCGCCGGAGGCCGCGCGGGCCATCCAGGCCGCGGGCGGCGAGCCCTGGGAGGGCGACCTCACCGACGCGGAGCGCCTGCGCCTGGGCATGGAGGGCTGTGACACCGTCTTCCACGCCGCCGCGCACGTGAAGATGTCCGGCCCCCGCGCGGCCTTCTACGAGACCAACGTGCGCGGCACGGAGGCCGTGCTGGAGGCGGCGCGCGCGGCGGGCGTGAAGCGCTTCGTGCACGTGAGCACGGAGGCCGTGCTCGTGGACGGCGGCCCCATGGCGAACCTCCACGAAACGCGCCCGCTGCCCCAGCGCCCCGTGGGCCCGTACCCGTCCACCAAGGGCGAGGCCGAGCGGCGCGTGCTCCAGGTCAACTCGCCGGAGCTCACCACCGTCGCCGTGCGGCCCCGGCTGGTCTGGGGACCGGGGGACACCACGGTGCTGCCGCAGCTGGTCGCCGCGGTGAGGGCCGGGCGCTTCCGCTGGATTGGCGGCGGGCACTACCTGACGTCCACCTGCCACGTGGAGAACGCCGTGGAGGGCCTGCTCCTGGCCGCGGAGAAGGGGCAGGGCGGGCAGGTGTACTTCCTCACCGACGGCCCGCCCGTGGAGTTCCGCGCCTTCGTCACCGCGCTCCTGAAGACGCAGGGCGTGGAGCCCGGCGACAGGTCCCTGCCCACCGCGCTGGCCGCGACGGTGGCCGTGGTCGGCGACTTCGTCTGGGACCTGCTGGGCCTCAAGAGCACGCCGCCCCTGTCGCGCACGGAGCTGCTGCTCGTGGGCCAGGAGGTGACGGTCAGCGACGCGAAGGCCCGGCAGGAGCTGGGCTACACGGGCCACGTGTCGCGCGAGGAGGGACTGCGCGCGCTGGCCACGAAGGTGGAGTAACCTCCGCGGCCATGCGCAGGTTCGAATTCGTCGACGGCAACAGCTCCAAGTTCTGGATGCCCGAGCTCCAGGGCGCCACCTTCATCGTCACCTACGGCCGTATCGGCACCGCGGGGCAGCGCAAGGAGAAGGTCTTCCCGGACGAGGAGGCCGCCCTGCGCGAGTACAACAAGAAGGTCGCGGAGAAGGTGCGCGAGGGCTACGCCGAGGTGACCTCCGGCGAGGCCCCGCCCGCGCCGCCCCCGAAGGCCGCCGCGCCGCCGGCCCCCGCGCTCGTGCTGCCGCGCCGGGTGGTCCCCGCC
>JAFADT010000521.1 GCA_023424585.1 Pseudomonadota bacterium | reverse complement strand
CTCGGTGGGGCCCGCGCCGCAGTCGCGTCCGCAGACCTCCGTCGGCGCCGCCCCGCAGGCGCGTCCCGCCGAGCCGCCCCCGGCCGCCCCCCGCCCCATGTCCCAGGCCGAGCTGCCCGTGCCCTGGACGCCGCAGGGCTCGGGCGAGGCCACCGAGGCCCTGGAGGCCGCGAAGATCTTCGGCGCCCTGTCCCAGACGACGGGCAGCATGCCCGCCTACCTGGAAGAGAAGGCGACCCCCTACGTCCCGCCCAAGGAGGTGCCGCGCCGCAAGGCCCCCGTCGTGGATGAGCGGCCCCACGAGACGCGCCCCATGCAGGTGCGGACCAAGACGCGCGAGACGCTCGTGGGCTACGACATGGACATCTCCGAGGCGCTCCGGCAGGCGGAGCTGAAGCGCCGCGAGGAGGAGCTCGCCGCGCAGAAGCGCAACAAGAAGAGGCCCGCGAGGTCCACGGGGGGCGGCAGCCCGCTGGCGGGCCTGTGGCCCATCCCGCGCCAGTACCGCTTCTGGGCCATGCTCGTGGTGGTGGCCCTCGCGTGTGGCCTGGGCTTCGGCGTGATGTGGCTCTTCCTGAACGGCGGCGAGGGCGGCTGAGCCCCGCGCAGGTCAGGCGCCCGTGAGGGGCAGGGGCGGCGCCACGGGCGGCTCCAGCGGCAGGAAGAGGCGGAAGATGGTGCCCTTGCCCGTCTCCGGCGCGTCCAGCGACACCAGGCCCACGTGTGAGTCGATGATGCGCTTCACCACGGCGAGCCCCAGCCCGGTGCCCTGCGCCTTGGTGGTGAAGAAGGGCTCGAAGACGCGCGCGCGCAGCTCCGCGGGGATTCCCGGCCCGGTGTCACAGATTTCAACCTGCACGCCGGGCCGGTCCACCCACGCCTTGCGCGCCACCACGCGCAGCGTGCCGCCCTGGGGCAGCATGGCCTGCACGGCGTTGAGCGCCACGTTGAGGAAGCACTGGCGGATGAGCCGCTCGTCCACCGTCACGGACGGCACGTCCTCCTCCGTCACCCACTCCACCCGCACCGGCGGCGGCGAGGTGCCGCCCACGTCGGAGAGCGCGCTGCCCACCGCCTCCTCCAGGAGCTGCGTCACCGACACGGGATACAGGTGCGGCGACGGGGGCCGCGCGAAGGTGAGCAGGTCCGCGACGATGCGGTTGAGCCGGTCCGCCTCCTCCCCCACGATGTCCACCAGCGGGATGGCCGGGCTCTCCGGACCGATGATGCGGCGGATGGTGGCCACCGAATTGAAGATGGCGCCCAGGGGGTTGCGCACCTCGTGGGCCACCACCGCGGACAGCTCGCCCAGCGCCACCAGCCGCTCGCGGTTGACCAGCTGCTCCTGCGCGCGCGCCAGCTCCGCGTAGCTCTGCTTCAGGTCCTCCACCAGCCGCGCGCCCTCCAGCGCCAGCGACAGCTGGTTGGCGATGGCGTCCGCCCGCTCCAGCTCCGAGGGCGTGAAGCGGCGCGGGCGGCGCGTCTCCACCATCACCGCCACGCCCACCATCTGGTCATGCACGGCGAGCGGCAGCACCATGGACGCCACGGCCTCCGCGGCCCGGCTGAGCTCGTCGTCCGCGTGCGGCTCCTGCCGCGCGTCCTCCACCCGGAGCGGCTGGCGCGTGCGGAACACCCGGGCCGCGAGCGAGCTCGAGGACGGGTCCAGCGGCACGTGGCGCCCCACCAGCTCCGGGTGCCCGCCCGTCGCCGCGCGGATGGCCAGCCGCGCGCCCTTCGCGTCCGGCAGCAGCACGTACGCGTCCGGCACGTCCACGATGCGCGCCAGGCTGGTGACGCCCGTGGCCAGCAGTCGGTCCAGCTCCAGCGTGGCCGCCAGCGCCTTGCCCACCTCGTGCATCAGCGCCAGGTCCTCCGCCCGGCCGCGCACCTCGTCCAGCAGCCGGTGGGACTCGATGGCCGCCGCGAAGTGCGTGCCCATGGCCTGGAGCGTCTCCACCTCCAGCGCGGTGAGCCGCCGCCGCGCGTGGAACAGCACGCTCAACGTGCCCACGCCGCGCGAGCGCACCCGCAGCGGCACCGACACCAGCGTCTGGAACGCCAGCGCCCGGAGCGCGTCGCGCGTGGGCGCGGGGCACGCCTCCGCGTCCAGCACCTGCACCGCGTCCGGCATCCCGCCCGGGCGGGGCAGCGACCCCAGCCGCGCGCGGCGCACGCGCGCCACCGCGTCCTCGGACAGGCCGCGCGCGTAGACGAGCTCCAGGGCCTCGCCCGACTCGTGCCGCATGTCCGCGGGCAGCAGCAGGCACACCGCGTCGCAGCCCAGCAGGCCGGAGATCTCCTCCGTGCCGGAGCCGAAGAAGGAGCGCGGGTGCGGCGCGGACGCGGCCTGGGAGGCCAGCCGTCCCAGCGCGCCGAGCGCCGTCGCGCGCACGCTGAGCCGCTGGATGGTGCGCGCCGCGTCCAGCGCGGACGACACCTGCTGGCCGAAGAGCCGCACCGCGGCCACGTCCTCCTCGCTCAGCCAGTCCGAGGCCAGCACCAGCATGGCCGTGGGCGCGCTCTCCACGTCGATGCGCACGCCCACCGCCCGGTGCGTCTCCACGCGCCGGAACACCGCCAGCACCGCGTCCATGCGCGCCTCGGACACGAAGTGGGACGCCTCCACGCCCAGGTCCTCCATCCACGCGTCGCCGTCGCGCCAGATGCGCACCAGCGCGGGCGCCCAGCCGCCGGGGGCCTCCGCCCGCACGCGGCCTCCCAGCGCCGGCGCGTGCGGCACCAGCCGGGGGGGCAGCCCCGCCACGGACAGCTCCACGCC
>JAFADT010000412.1 GCA_023424585.1 Pseudomonadota bacterium | reverse complement strand
GCCAGGTCCAGGCCCATGGCCTTCGCGTCCTCCGCCAGCTCCACGCGCGCCAACTGGAGGTGCTGCGTCACCAACCGACTGAAGCCGTCCGCCATGCGCCCGACGAGCGCGGCCACGCCGCGTTCCGTCTGTTCACTGCCCACGTGCATGCGCTCTCCGGCCGACGCTCACGTCCCTGTGCGCGTGGGCGCCAACCTAGGCACCTCACCTCCCCGCGACAACCACGGCGCGAGGAAACTGTCCGGCGTTCGCCAGCGTCGGCCACTCAACGCGAGAAACCGCCGGACCCAGGCGCGAGCCTACCGCAAGCCCACCCTCCTAGCCGATCAGCTGCACCGGCGGCGCGACGGGCGGCTGCACGGAGATGGGCGCCTCGAAGCGCATCACCAGCGGCAGGTGGTCCGACGCCACCCGGCTCAACGGCGAGCGGTGCGGCGTCACCGACACCGGCCTCACCCCGGAGTCGACGTAGATGCGATCCAACCGGAACAGGGGCAGCCGCGTGGGGTAGGTGCGCGCGGCGGCGCCCAGCTCGAACGCGGCGTCGTGGATGGCCTCGCGCACGAGCGAGGACACCGGCCCGTTGCCCCAGGAGTTGAAGTCCCCGCACACCACCATGGGGTCCTTGCGGGCCGCGTCGCGGAGCAGGTCGGCGGACAGGAGCAGCGCCTCCTGCCGCCGCCGCTCGCTCACGGACAGGCCCAGGTGGAGGCAGAACACGTGCAGTTGCTGCCCTCCTCCCAGGTCCAGGTCGCACCGCAACGCGCCCCGGGGCTCGCGGCGCGGCACGCTCAGGTCGTAGTTCTTCGACTTGAGCACCGGCAGCCGGCTGAGGATGGCGTTGCCATAGCGCCGGCCGTTCCGGACCACGTTGGGGCCAAAGGCCATGTGCAGCCCGAGCATCTCGGCCAGGTGCTCGGGCTGATCCTCCCGGGGCGTCTTGCCCCGGAAGTCCCCCACCTCCTGCAGGGCGATGATGTCCGCGTTCACCTCACGGAGCACCTCGCCCACGCGCTCCAGGTCGAAGGCCCCGTCCACGCCGATGCCGGAGTGGATGTTGTAGGAGACCAGGGTCAGCTCCACGCGTCGCTCACCCGCCCCTTCAGGCCGGACGGATGCGGCGGGCCGCCAGACGCACCGCCTCGAAGGGCAGCAGCGCCAGCCGCTGCATCGCGGACGCCACGTCACCCACGCCGGACTGGATGGCCTTGAGCTGCCGGCGCGCCTCCTCGATGAGGTCCGGCAGACGGCCCTGCGCCAGCGGCCGCTCCTGGGTGGGCGGCAGCGCCCCGATGGGCGAGGTGGTCCCGATGATGGGCGACGCGGCCGCCTTGCGCTGCCGCCGCGCGGCCCCGCTCACCTTCGACACCGGCCCGTGCGAGAACTTGGCGTCCGCCTCCGGGCGGGACAGCTCCTCCAACTGGAGCTCCATCTTGCGGGCGGCGAGGATCTCCTCCGTCTGCGCGTGGCTCTTGCCGTAGTGGAGGCCCTCGGAGTCCTCCACCGGCGCTCGCGAGGACTGGGCGAGGTGCGCCTTGTCGCGCTGACGCAGGCTGCGCTTCTGGGGCGGCAGCGTCTTGGGCACCTGGAAGTGGTCGAAGCTGTAGGAGCGGGGCATGCGTGCGCTCTCCTTTCGAGAAGTCAATGCGATGCGTTGATGGGGAAAGCTAGGGAGCCCCTCGCCGTCCGTAACGCCTTGACGCGGGGAGAACTGGCCCGGCTGCCTGCCGCGCGTCCAGCCAGGAACACTGCTTCGCCTCCCGGGGCGCCCAAGTGCCGAGAAAGGCACGCGTCCGGTGCCTGCCCCGGCGCGGGCGGCCAGACGTCCACCAGCGGGCATCCCGCCGAGCCCTTCCGGACAGAGGAGCAGGCAACCGACACGCGCGACGCCGGTCCGGGAAGGATCCGCGCGCACGTGGTGTAAAGAACAGCCCATGCCCGCCCGGAACCCTGCCGCCGCTCGCGTCCTCGTCCTCTCCCTGCTCGCCTCCGCGGCTCCGGCGCTCGCCGCCACGCCCGCCGCTTCCGCCAACGCGATGGCGGACGGCGCGCCGGCCTCCCCAGGCCCTGCCGCAGAGCCGGGGCGCCGAGCCCCGGGGGCGCCCACGCCGGGCGTCATGGCGCAGGGGGAGCTCGCGCCGCTGAAGGTGGCGCCCCAGGACGGGCCGCGCCTGACGCTCCAGCCAGCCAACCCCAAGTCGGGGGATCCGGTGCTGGTAACGGTGAGCGGCGCGTCCGCGCTGCCCTCGGGCACGCTCGCGGGCCGGCCCCTGCGCTTCTTCGCGTGGAACAACGGCTACGCGGCCCTCACCAGCCTCCCGGTGGAGCAGCCGGCGGGCACCGTGCCGGTGGACATCACGGCCCCCGGCCGCGGCCTGCCGGTGCTCCTGTCCGGCGTGCTCGACGTGGGCGCGCCGGGCTTCCGCGAGCGCGAGCTGCGCGTGGCCAGCAAGTACGTGTCTCCGCCCAAGGCGGTGAAGGCGCGCATGGAGGCGGACCGCAAGGCGTTCGCCGCGGCGTTCGCGCAGCCCTTCCAGGCGCCGCTGTTCAGCCAGAACTTCGCCTGGCCGCGCGAGGCCACGGTGACGGCGCCCTTCGGCGACCGCCGCTCGTTCAACGGCAAGCTGCAGTCCCAGCACTTCGGCGTGGACCTGGACGGCGCCACGGGCGCGCCGGTGGTCGCCGCCAACGACGGCACGGTGGTGATGGCGCGCGACAACTACGCGTCCGGCAACACCGTGCTCCTGCACCACGGCGCGGGGCTCTACACCGCGTACTTCCACCTGTCCCGCATCGACGTGAAGAACGGCGCGAAGGTGAAGCAGGGCGACCCGCTGGGCCGGGTGGGCAGCACCGGCCGCGTCACCGGCCCGCACCTCCACTGGGGCGTGAAGACGGATGACCGCTGGGTGGACGGCCAGACGCTGCTCAAGCTGGACTTCACCGGCGCCCCGGAGACGCCGGGCGTGGCCGCCAACGCCCCAGGCATGGGCACGCCGTAGCCCGCCGAAGCCCTCAGCCGCGCTTGGGGGCCCGCGCCTTGGACGCGGCCCTCTCCCGCTTCAGCGGAGCCGGGGCCGGCGAGGCCTCTCCCGGTGGAAGCTCCGGCTCGCGCCGCGCCGCCTCGGGCTTCGCGGCCTCGGTCCGGGAGGCCGCGCCGTTCACCAGCACGCCGTGGAGGAAGGAGTCGGCGATCTGCGCCTTGGCGCGCTCGAGCATCGCCGTGTCGCGCGCGTCCGCCAGCCCCACGACGAAGGCGGTGAGCCCCATCTCGATGGAGCCGAAGAGCAGCGCGGACGCGAGCAGCGGATCCACGTCCGGCCGCAGCTCCCCCGTCTCCTTCGCGTGGGTGAACATCTGCGCGCTCAGGCGGATGACGTCCACGAAGGCCGTCTGCCGGTTGATGCGGGCGCCCGCCGGTGAGCGGGCAATCTCCAGGATGAGCACCTTCACCGCGCGGGGGTCCACGCGGTAGGCCTCGAAGGCCACGTCCGCGATGCGGCGGACCTTCTCCACCAGCGAGCCCTCGCTCTCGGCGACGGCGCGCGCGCGGGCGATGAAGCCGCTCCAGCCCGTCTCGAAGACGGTCTCCAGCAGCTCATCCTTGTTCTTGAAGTAGTGGTAGACGAGCCCGTACGCGACGCCCGCCTCCTTGGCGACGTCCGCGATGCGGCAGCCGTGGTAGCCCTTGCGGGCGAACACGTCGATGGCGGCCCGCAGGATGGTGCGGCGACGCTCGCTCTCCCGCGTCCCGTTCTCCGGCGCCGTCTTCTGCTGGCCCACGCGTCCTCCCGCGGCTGGTTGATTCGAGAATCAGCCAGCCACGCTACGGACGCGGGGCCCCGGGGTCAATCCTTACGTGGGGCCCTCCGCCGCGCCGAGGGGGGTGGCGGGCGGAAGGGTCACGCGCGGGGAAGGCCCCTCCCCGGCAGGGGGCTCAGGCCGCCGAGCCGTTGAACATCACACGCGCCACGCCGAGCAGCCGGTCCACGTCGCGCGCATTGAGGCCGCGCGCGCGAGCGAAGTCCGACAGGGGACGCAGCAGATCCTCCGTCTGGGCAGGCGTCTGCTCGGTGCCCGTGAAGAGCTCACCGAGGCTGACGCTGAGGGCGTTGGAGAGCGCCGCCAGCGTCTCCACGTGCGGCACACGCTCGCCGCGCTCGATCATGGACAGGAAGGACACGCTGATCTGCGCACGCTCCGCGAGCTCCTCCTGCGTCCAACGCTCCGGGCGCTGCGTGCGAAGCTCGCGAATGCGCTGGCCAATTCTTTTTCCGAGATCCGACACGAAGTACTTCTCCTCTGGGGGGATGTTTCGAGGTGAGTGCAACGCTCGCGTACAGCGGGTGATTCCTAGCCTCCCGACCCAAAGGATCCGAACCCGGCCACACTCAGGTTCACGCCGGCGAATTCCGGCGTCTGATTGCGCCGCAGGATCATCACGCCCTCGATGCGCCAACAGTCACAGGCGGGTCCATACGACACGCCGAAGGTCTGTTGCGCAAGAGGCTGACTTTCCTGGGTATTCAGATCCTTATAAAGCGGTTGCACCAATGCTTCGTATCGCAACCCGAGCCCGAATCCGAGCTTGATTCGCGTACCGACAGTGAGAGCCTGCGCCCGCTCGGTCGGAGAGGGGTCGACCTGGTCGCTGTGGGACGGGAGGGGACGAGGTGCGTCTCCCACCAGCATGTCCACGCCGCGACGCGCGAAATCGGGTCCTTGTGCCAGAGGATCCAACCCACGATCAATTGACAATTGTTTCACGGCCAGCAGGTCGTCGTAGCGGGCGTACAGGGCGTTGCCCTTGCCGTTGTCGATGGTGACGTCGGCGGACAGCTGGGTGATGTCGCGCGTGGTCGGGTCCATGCGCACGAGCCCGCCCGCGGTGACGACGCCGGCGCTGGCGGACAGGCG
>JAFADT010000387.1 GCA_023424585.1 Pseudomonadota bacterium | reverse complement strand
GCTGCGGCGAGGACGCGGCGACTGACGCCGCGCCGGGCGGGGACGTCGGGCCCGCCTTCCGCGCCATCGCCTCGGACGCGGCCACGGGAGGGGACGCGAGCGCCGGCGCGTCAGGGGACGGCTGGGCCGCCGCGAGGGGCGCCGAGAGCACGAAGAGCAGGCCGGGGATGCGGTTTCGGAGTGCCATGACAGAAGTCCTCACAGTGCGGACGGTCGCGAGCTCAGCGCCAATTGCCTCAGCCCGCTGGTCGTGTCGTAGCGGGGGACCTCGCCTTGTCCACCGGGGTGATACACGAGCAGCCCGCGTGAGCTCGCGGACCGGAGGCAGTGCTCCTGCGTGGCCAGATCCGGGCACGCGACCACGATGTCGCGGGGCGCCTCTTCCGCCTCCTGCGCCGCGATGGCCGACGCTTCCACGGGGGGCACGGGCGGAGAACCCGCCTCTCCACCTGGCCGCAGCAGCAGGAACACGGAGGCCGCCACCGCGACCAGCGCCGCGGCGACGGCGGCCGGACGGTGCCAGCGCGAGGGACGCACCCCGACCGTGTCGCGCGGCAGGGAGGCGGCGACCTCATACAGCTGCTCCTCCAGCAGGGCCTCCTCCTGGAGCAGCCGCGCGCATGGCTCGCACGTGAGCGTGTGGGCCTCCAGCTCCGCCGCGGCTTCGGGTGGCAGCGCGCCCAGCAGGTACTGCTCCGTGCGGTCGCGGGTGAGGTGGGGCGTGGGCGGGCTCATGGCTTTTCCTCGTCGAGCGCGGTGCGCAGCTTCTTGCGGACCTCGCACAAAATCTGTCGCACGCGCTGGACGGACAGCCCGACGCGGGAGGCGACCTCGGCATGGGGAAGCCCCTGTCCGTCACAGGCCAGGAGGAAGACGTTGCGCGCGCCCGGCGACACCTGCTCCAGCGCGCTCCGGGCCCGGAGGAGCTGCTCCTCCGACAAGAGGCGCTTCTCCGCGGACTCGGCGGGGTCCACCGGCTGCTGCCGCTCCGGCAGGTCCTCCACCGTGCCGTCCAACGACTCGCGCCGCGTGCGCCGGGCGTCATCCGACGCGAGGAACGCCGCCTGGGCGAGCGCGAGGGCCGGCAGGCGCAGCTCCGCGAGCAGGCCCCGCTGCTGTTGCTGGATGAGGCGCGCCCACGTCTCCTGCGCCAGCTCCTGGGCCCGGTCCACCCGCAGGCCCCTCGCGAGCAGCGACACCACCACCCGGCGCTGATACCGGGCGATGAGCGCGTCCCACGCGTCCCGCTCTCCCGCCAGCGCGCGCCGGGACAGGGCCTCCTCGTCCGGCGCCGCGGGCCGGGCAGCCCTGCCTGTGTCCTGTCGCGACTGGCGGGTCGTCATCCCCAAGCCCTGTGCGGCTGCATCCATGCCGTCTTCCCGTTGCGAGCCGCGCTCGTCCCCCGGCGCGCGTTCCGGCCCCGGGCTTCCAGGGAAACGCGCTGTCAGGCCGGGCATATCGACGGGAATGGGCAAAGGAGCCCCAGGGTGGGGAAATGTCAGTTCGTGGCGGGGCTCTCGCCAGAGGCCCACTGCTGGGAGGAGACGCGCACCACGCCCTGGCAGCGGGCGCAGACGCGGCCCTCCGAGTCCATCAGCTTCGCGGAGGCGAAGAGGGTGGACGGGCCGCCGTTGTCGATGACGGCCTCCACCCGGAGGTGGTTGCCGGTAGCGGGGCGCTCGAAGCTCATGGACAGCTGGACGGTGGCGCAGCGGCGGGTGGGGTCGCGGAGCGCCGGGGTGCAGCCGATGGCGAAGTCGAAGAGGGCGGAGAGCACGCCGCCGTTGACGGCGGAGGCCCCCAGGCCGCCCCGGTGCTGGGGCTGCACCTCCGGGAGCTCCACCACCACCATGCGTCCTTCCGGGAAGGACATGCGGGCGCCGAAGTGGCGCAGGGTGAGGCTCTGGTTGAAGAGCTCCGCGAAGCGGTCGAGTTTTTCCTGGGAGGGGCGGGACGGGGAGTCGGACATGGCGGGTGACCCTTCTTATAACCCACGCACCTGCCCGTCCCGAGGGCGGACGGCCCGGCGGGCGCCGGGGCTGGCGGAAGACCCGGCACCGGCGCGCGAAAGACGTTAGAAGACGGGGTCCTCCCCCTGGTGGAAACCCCGTGAACGCCCACGAAACCGCCCTCCTCGAAGACCTCAATCCGCCCCAGGCGGAAGCCGTGCTCCACGGCGACGGCCCCCTGCTCGTGCTGTCGGGCGCCGGCAGCGGCAAGACGCGCGTCATCACCCGCCGCGTGGCCCACCTGGTGAAGGTCCGCCGCGTCTTCCCGTGGCGCATCCTGGCCGTCACCTTCACCAACAAGGCCGCGCGCGAGATGCGCGAGCGCCTCACCCAGCTCCTGGGCGCGCAGGCCAACGACCTGGTGGTGAGCACGTTCCACTCGGCCGCGGCGATGATCCTGCGCCGCGAGGCGGAGGCCATGGGCCTGACGAAGTCCTTCGTCATCTACGACGACGGCGACCAGCTCAACCTGGTGAAGCGCGCCATGCGTGACGCGGGCGTGGAGCCGGTGATGCAGCCGCGCGAGATCCTCCACCGCATCGACCAGGAGAAGAACGCCGCGCGCCTGCCGGAGGACATGCGCGTGGAGCAGGACGACGTCCGCGGGCAGATCGTCAGGCGCGTGTACGCGGGCTACCAGAAGCTCTTGCGCGCGGCGAACGCGGTGGACTTCGGGGACCTGCTGCTCCTGCTGGTGAAGCTCTTTCGCGACCGGCCGGACGTGCTGGAGCGCTACCGCACGCGCTTCACGCACGTGCTGGTGGACGAGTTCCAGGACACCAACCCCGTGCAGTACGCGCTCCTGCGCCAGCTTGCCCCGCCGCCGTCCGCGAACCTGGTGGTGGTGGGCGACGACGACCAGTCCATCTACCGCTGGCGCGGCGCGGACGTGGACAACATCCTCAACTTCCCCCGGCAGTATCCGGGCGCGAAGGTGGTGAAGCTGGAGCAGAACTACCGCTCCGACCAGAACATCCTCACCGCCGCGCACGAGGTCATCTCCAAGAACCCGCGCCGCATGGCGAAGAAGCTCTGGAGCGAGCGGCCCCAGGGGGAGAACCTGGAGCTGCTCCTGCACCGCGACGAGCGCGCGGAGGCGCAGGAGGTGGCCCGGCGCATCCTGGCCCTCCAGCGCGAGGGCTTCATCAAGTTCTCCAGCATGGCCGTGTTCTACCGGACCAACGCGCAGAGCCGCGTGCTGGAGGAGGCGCTCCGGCTGGCGCGCGTGCCGTACACGCTGGTGAGCGGCCGCAGCTTCTACGACCGCGCGGAGGTGCGCGACGCGTCCGCGTACCTGCGGCTGATGGTGAACCCCCGCTCGGACGCGGACCTCCTGCGCGTGCTCAACGTGCCGGCGCGCGGCATTGGAGACACGACCGAGGAGCGGCTGACGGACTTCGCGAACGAGCAGGGCCTGAGCCTCTTCGAGGCCCTGGGCGAGCGCCACCGCATCCCCAGCCTCAACGCCACCGCGCAGAAGCGGCTGGGCGGCTTCCACCAACTGCTCCAGTCGCTGCACGCCTTCGCCCTCACGGCGAAGGACGCGGCGGGCGCGGTGGACCAGATGCTGAAGGAGACGAAGCTCGTGGAGACGCTCGTCGCCGAGGGCAGCGACGAGGCGCTCACCCGCGCGGAGAACCTGAAGGAGCTCCTGGGCGCGGCGCAGGAGTTCGACCTGAAGCGCGCGTCCGACATGGTGGCCTCCGCCCAGGCGGCCGAGGCGCGCGAGGAGGAGGCGCCGGAGGGCGTGGACTCCGCGCCGCTCACCGCGGACATCCCGCCCCTGCAGTCCTTCCTGGAGCAGATCAGCCTGGTGGGCGAGGCGGACGCGGAGGTGCGCGAGGGCCGCGTGGCGCTGATGACGCTGCACGCGGCCAAGGGCCTGGAGTTCGACGCCGTGTTCCTCACCGGCCTGGAGGAGGGCGTCTTCCCGCACTCGCGCGCGCTCAAGAGCGACGACCCGGACGGCGGCGAGGAGATGGCCGAGGAGCGGCGGCTCTGCTACGTGGGCTTCACCCGCGCGCGCAAGCGGCTCTTCGTGAGCCTGGCGCAGTGCCGCTCCCTCTTCGGCGAGCTCAAGTACAACGCGCCCAGCCGCTTCCTCGCGGACGTGCCCCAGGCGCTGTTCGGCTTCAAGGAGAACGACCTGCCGCCCCCGCCGCGCGCCGCCATGCCCCAGCGCCGCCGCGGCTGGGACGACGACGAGACGGGCCCGCGCGTGGACCGCAGCTACTCCCAGGCCTCGTCCGACATGGACGGCGTGGGCGGCGACGTGCGCGGCATGCGCGTGCGACACGAGCAGTTCGGCATGGGCCGAATCGTCGCCGCGGAGGGCAGCGGCCCCAACGCCAAGGTCACCGTGGAGTTCGGCGGCAACGTGGGCCTCAAGCGCGTCATCGCGCGCTTCCTCATCCCCGGCTGAGGGCCGCGCGGATCCGGTGCGGGCAGCGGTTTCCAGCAGGCGTGTGACGCGCTGCCTGCCCGGCCGGGGTGTGGATTGACTTCCCGGAATTTCCCAATTGGGATGAGCGCCAACGAACGGAGGCGCTTCCCCGCATGGCGCTACGTCAACGACGGTGGACTTCCGCGCTGCTCGCGGGAGCCTTGAGTTGCCTGACTGCCTGCGAAGGCCAGATTTCTGACGCGCTGAACCCGCGCAATCCTGGCCCCGGCGGCACGAACAACCCCCCTCCCGCGGTGGAGCAGCCGGCGCGCTCGGTGCGCGTCGCCCGGCTGACGCATGCGCAGTGGCTGAGCAGCGTGAAGGACCTGCTCAAGCTGGACGCGCCCCCCACGGCGCTGGCGCAGACGTTCCGCGCGGATCCGGCGCAGAGCGGCTTCCTCTTCGGGAACGACGCTCGCGCGCTGGCGGTGGATGAGGCGCTGTGGAGCGCCTACCAGCGCGCGGCGGCGGACCTGGCCGAGCAGGTGGCCACGGACGCGACGAAGCTGGGCAGGCTGCTGCCTGCCGGCGACACGACGGATGAGGCGCGCGCGAGGGCGTTCGTGGAGTCCTTCGGCCTGCGCGCGCTGCGCCGCCCGCTGACCGCGGACGAGGTGGAGACGTACCTGGCGCTGTACCGCCAGGGGCCGCGGGGGTACCCGTCCATGGCGGCGTTCCAGGGCGGCCTGCGGATGGTGCTGGAGGGCTTCCTCCAGTCGCCCCTGTTCCTCTACCGCGTGGAGCGCAGCACGCAGGCGGCGGACGGGAGGGTGCCGCTGGACGGCTTCGAGGTGGCGTCGCGGCTGAGCTACGCGCTCTGGAACTCCATGCCGGACGACGCGCTGTTCGCGGCGGCGCGGGAGGGCCTGCTGTCGAAGCGCGAGGGCGTGGCCGCGGAGGCGCGCCGGATGATGGCGGACCCCCGGGCGCGCGACGTGGTGGACGCCTACCACCAGGTCATCTTCGACGTGCCCCGCTACGGGCGCATCCTGCCCAACCCCACGCGCTTCCCGAACGTCACCGCGAAGCTGGCGGAGTCCGCGGCGAAGGAGAACGCGCTCTTCGTCCAGGACGTCGTCTTCGGGCGCAAGGGGCGCTTCACGGACCTGCTCACGTCGCGCGACACCTTCGTCAACGACGAGCTGGCGCGCATCTACGGCCTCACCGGGACGTTCACCGCGGACTTCGTGCCGGCGACGCTGGACGGCACGCAGCGCCGGGGCATCCTCACGCAGGTGGGCTTCCTCGCGTCGCACGCGACGTCGTTGGAGCCGGACCCCATCCACCGGGGCGTGTACCTGTCCGAGCGCATCCTGTGCCAGAAGATTGGCGCGCCGCCGGCCAACATCCCCGCGCTGCCCGCGCCCAACGGCCGCACCAACCGCGAGGTGGTGACGTCCCACACGGAGGCGCCCGGCACGGTGTGCGCGACCTGCCACGCGACGTTGATCAACCCGCTGGGCTTCCCCTTCGAGAACTTCGACGCCGTGGGCGCTTACCGCACCACGGACAACGGGCACCCGGTGGACGCGTCGTCGTCGCCGGGCATCGGCGGACAGAAGGTGTCCGTGAAGGACGCGCTGGACCTGGCGGACGCGCTCGCGAACGCGCAGGGGGTGCACGCGTGCTACGCGCGCCACTGGGTGGAGTTCCTGAGCGGGCGCCCCGCGGCGGAGGAGGACGAGGCGCTGGTGCAGCGGCTGGGGAGGCTGTCGCAGTCGGGGCAGCTGTCCATCGTGGACCTGGTCGTCGAGGTCGTGACGGGCGTGGGCTTCGTGAACCGCCACCCGGAGGAGCTGCCGTGAAACTGAGCCGTCGACACGTGTTGCAGGGCCTGGGCGGCGTGATGCTGGGGCTGCCGGTGCTGGAGGGGCTCCTGCCCAGGAAGGCCCGGGCCGCGGAGGCGGGCGCGCTGCCCTTCGCCGTCTTCCTGCGACAGGCGGATGGCGTGGCCACCGCGCAGAACACCGAGGAACTGGGCAGCGAGCCGGAGCGCTTCTGGCCGGAGCCCCTGGGCAACCTCACCACCACGACGCTCGCGGGCAAGTCGCTGCTGGAGCTGGCGGACCACCGCTCGCGCCTGCTGGTGGTGCGCAACGTCAACATGAAGGACTACAACTACGGGGACGGCCACGCCCGGGGCGCGCTCCAGAGCCTCACCGCGCGGGGCCCCGCCGTGGAGGGCGTGGGCGGTGACTCCGAGGCGTCCGGCGAGTCGCTGGACCACCGCATCGGCCGCGAGCTCAACCCGCAGAAGCGGGACTCGCTCTTCCTCTACGCGGGGAAGGCGGGCGGCTGGCTGGGCGGCCCCTGCATCTCCCACCGCGGCAGCGCGTCGCGCCGGGCTGCGCTGCATGACCCGTGGGTGGCCTACCAGACCATGGTGGGCGGCCCTGGTGGCCTCACGCCGGAGGCGCGCGAGCAGTTGCTGGTGCGCCAGAAGAGCCTCAACGACCTGGTGTCGGGCCAGCTCAAGGCGCTCCAGTCCCGGCCGGAGCTGAGCAGCACGGATCGGCAGCGCCTGGACCTGCACCTGTCCAACGTGCGCGACCTGGAGGTGGCCCTGAGCTGCCGCGCCCGCGCGGACGAGGAGCTGCGGCTCCAGCAGGAGGCGCCCGGCTACAACAGCACGGACGGCGACAAGGTGCTGGCCACGGTGCGGCTGCACATGGACATCGCGGTGCTGGCGGTGGCGTGCGGCACCACGCGCTCGGTGGCCATCCAGGTGGGGGACGGCAACGACGGCTCCACGCGCTACCGCGACCCGACGACGGGGCAGCTGATGGAGAACTTCCACTTCATCTCCCACCGCCGGCTGTCGCACGACGCGCAGGGCAGCGTCATCGCCGGGTCGGACGTGCTGCACTCGCGCGTGGACGCGCAGTTCGCGCAGACCTTCAACTACCTGCTGGACCGGCTGGCGGCGTACGCGATGCCGGACGGCAAGAAGCTGGTCGACCAGGGCGTGTCCGTCTGGTTCAACGACCTGGGCAACGGGCCGGCGCACTCGGCGCGCAACGTCCCGTTCATCCTGGCGGGCAGCTGCAACGGCTACTTCAAGCAGGGCGTCGCGGTGACGGCGGCCGGCGGCAACACGAGCCCTAACCTCAACAAGATGCTCAACACGATTGGCGCCGCCGTGGGCCTGAAGAACGCGGCGGGCGGTCCGCTGGATGACTTCGGCGACCCCTCGCTCCCCAAGGGCCTGCTGACGGAGCTGCTGGCCTGAGGGTCGTCAGGCGTGGCGCGGGAGCTCCTCGCGCCACGCCGTTGACCCGATCCGCCCGCGCCCTTCCTCCCTTCATTTCACACAGAGGAGGAAGGGATGTTCCCAGCAATCCGCATGGCCCTCACCGCGTCGCTCGCATTCGTCTCGCTGCTGTCCGCCGGTCCGGCGGCGGCGCACGGCTCCATGGAAGTCCCCCTGAGCCGCGTCTATGGATGTTTCAAGGAGGGGCCGGAGAACCCCCGGTCCGCCGCGTGCAAGGCCGCGGTGCAGGCCGGTGGGACGCAGGCCCTGTATGACTGGAACGGCGTCCGGCAGGGCGCCGCCAACGGGCGCCACCGGGAGCTCATCCCCGACGGCAAGCTGTGCAGCGCCGCCAATGAGGGTCACAAGGGCTTGGACCTGGCGCGCACGGACTGGCCGTCCACGCTCATCACCCCGGACAGCAATGGCCGCTTCGAGTTCGTCTTCCACGCCACCGCGGTGCACGCCACGGGCTACTTCCAGCTCTTCGTGACGAAGGAGGGCTACAACCCGGCGCTGCCGCTGAAGTGGTCGGACCTGGAGGCGACGCCCTTCTGCAACGTCACCCACGTGACCGCGGTGAACAATCGCTATCGCCTCGACTGTCCCTTCCCGTCCGCGCGGACGGGCCCGCACGTCATCTACGCCATCTGGCAGCGCGCGGACAGCCCGGAGGCCTTCTACGCGTGCACGGACGTGAAGTTCAGCGACGCGCCGCCCCCGCCGGTGTCGTGGAAGGAATTGGGCCAGGTGCAGGCGCGTGAGGACCTGCCCGGGGCGAGCAAGGTGACGTTCCGCCTCTTCGACAGCGCGGGCCGCGACGCCGAGTCGTATCCGCTCACGCTCGACGCGGCGACGCCCGCGGCCACGTGGATCTACCGGCTGGCGCAGCAGGTGAACGCGGGCTCCAGCCGCGTGCAGGTGGGCGTGCTGCAGACCACGGGCAGCGTGTCGCCGGTGCAGGATGCGCTGGGCAACCGCGTGTACGCGAAGGAGACGGGCTTCTCGTTCCAGGTGGACATCGAGAAGCCCTCCACCGACGGCGGCACCGGCGGGTCCGCGCAGTACAAGTACCCGGCGGGCATCGACAGCTACACGGCGGGCACGCGGGTGGAGGGCACGGACGGGCTCATCTACCGCTGCAAGCCCTTCCCGTACTCCGGCTGGTGCAAGGGCGTGGCGTCGTACTACGCGCCGGGCACGGGCATCGCCTGGCAGGACGCGTGGGAGCGCGCCAACTAGCCCAGGCGAACCCATCCCAGCGTGTCGCCAGCGCGCTGTTCCTGGCGCTCCGACCCATGGGGACGCGGCGCGTCACCTGTTTCCGAGGACCGCACGTGAAGCCGCCGCGACTCCGTGTGTTTGCATGGGCCGCTTCGTCGCCATCAGGGGCCCCCCATATCTTTGGGGGTTCGACACTGTATACTGGTGGACAATTACGCTGACCATGGAACGTACGGGGGGGCAGAGGTCTGAGGCGGTTCGGGCCCCCCGCCATGCGCGTGATCCTTCCGGCGGCAGCGCGCCTCCACGGGTGCTGACGGCGGGAGTTCCCCTGAACGCTGTGTGTGGAGTCACTTCCATGTCCAAGCCGTGGCCCCGGTGGCCTCTGCTCCTCGCCGGTTTCCTCTCGGCGAGCTCATCCCTCGCGGCTGAGAAGCTCACCCCCGTTTCCCCATCCACCCTGGTGCAGCTCCAGCTCCGGGAGCCAGCCCGTGTGGCGGAGTCCCTGGCGAACCTCAAGGCGCAAAGCCTCAAGCTGGGGCTGGGCTCGCGGGATGACTTCCAGCTGTCCAGCTCCAGCACGGACTCCTTTGGCCAGACGCACGCGCGCTTTGCGCAGACATACCAGGGCGTCCCCGTATGGGGCGCCATGGCCATCACCCACCAGGGCCTGTCCGCGGGGGACCTCCGCATCACCACCGACGGCCTGCGCAAGGGCATCCGCCTGGATGTGACGCCCACGCTGGACGCGAAGGCCGCGGTGACGAAGGCCACCCAGGAGCTGGCGCCCAAGGGCGAGTTCGGCGCCGCGCCGAAGAGCGAGCTCATCGTCTATCCCCAGACGCGGCTCGTGAACCGCTACCCCGGCAAGCCGGTCGCGCAGCAGAACGCGGCGGACTTCGACACGGAGGTCGTCGGCTACCGGCTCGCGTACCACGTGCACACCGAGCTGGAGAACGCGAAGGACGGCGTCAAGCATACGGACTTCATCATCGACGCGCAGTCGGGCGACGTGCTGAAGAAGTGGAACTCGCTCCAGACGGCCGCCGCCAAGGGCCTCGGCCACTCGCAGTACAGCGGTGACGTCTCGCTGGACGTCTTCCAGAACGCCCAGGGCCTCTTCGAGCTGCGCGACGTCACGCGCGCCGGCGGCGAGGGCATCCGGACCTACGACGTCAACCACGCCGCCGTGCAGAACGGCGTCATTCCCACGCTGACCCTCTACACGGACGAAGACAACGTCTGGGGCGACGGGCAGAACTACATCGTCGGTGCCAACAACACCCTGAGCGCCAACGGCCAGACGGCGGCCGTCAACGCGCACTACGGCCTGCTGGCGACGTGGGACTTCTACAAGAAGATCTTCGGCCGCGACGGCGTGGACGGCGTCGGCTCGCCCACCTACAACCGGGTGCACGCCAGCAACCTCTACGACAACGCCTTCTGGAGCGACGGCTGCTTCTGCATGAGCTACGGCGACGGCTCGTACCCGGCCGCCGGCGGCTTCATGTCCATGGGCGTGCTCGACGTGACGGGCCACGAGATGACCCACGGCGTCACCTCGCACACGGCCGGCCTCATCTACGAGGGCGAGTCCGGCGGCCTCAACGAGGCCAACTCGGACATCTTCGGCACCCTGACGGAGTTCTGGGTGGCCAACGGCCGCGGCAGCACCATTGGTGACACCGGCGGCAACTGGCTCATGGCCGAGCAGCTCAGCGACTTCCCGCTGCGCGTCATGTTCCGCCCGTCGCTGGACGGCGCGAGCCCGGACGCCTGGTTCCCCGGCATCGGCAACGTCGACGTCCACTACAGCAGCGGCCCGATGAACCGCGCCTTCTACTTCCTGTCCCAGGGCGTGCAGCCGCTGGCCGTCAGCGCCGACTACTCCAGCACCTACCTGCCCGCGGGCGCGAGGGGCATCGGCAACGACAAGGCGGCGGCCATCTGGTACCGCGCGCTCACCACCTACCTGTTCCCGTCGTCCAACTACATGTCGGCCCGCACCGGCGCCCTCCAGGCCGCGGCGGACCTCTTCGGCGCCCAGTCCAACGAGTACCGCGCGGTGCAGAACGCCTTCGCGGCCATCAACGTGGGCTACACCGCCGGCACGTACGACGACCGCACGGCCCCCACCGTCGTCGCGAGCACCTCTGGCAGCGCGCCGGACATCCAACTGCAGGCGCAGGCCGACGACAACGTCGGCGTGGCCCGCGTGGAGTTCTACGTCGACGCCGCCCTGGCGGGGAGCGTCTCCGCCCAGCCGTACCGGTTCCCGCTGGACGCCACCTCGCTGTCCAACGGCGCCCACGCGCTGGTGGCGGTCGCGTTCGACGCGGCCGGCAACTCCACCGCGTCCGCTCCGGTGAGCTTCACCGTCTCCAACAGCTTCGACCAGCTCCTGATCAACCCGGGCTTCGAGCAGGACACGCTGGGCTGGACGGATGACCCGTCGAACATCAACTTCCCGGTCTCCTCCGGCCCGCGCACCGGCCAGGGCTTCGCGTGGCTCAACGGCTATGGCACGACGCACATCGACCGGCTGTGGCAGGACGTCACCATTCCCGCCGGCGTCACCCAGGCCGCGCTGACCTTCTTCCTCAACATCACCACCGCCGAGACGACGACCACCGCGGTGCGTGACACGCTGACGCTCCAGGTGCGCGACACCTCGGGCACGGTGCTGGGGACGGTGGCGACGTGGTCCAACCTGGATGCGACGCTGGGCTATTCGCAGCAGAGCGTGGACCTGACGGCCTACGCGGGCCAGACGGTGCGCATCTTCGCGGAGGGCAGTGAGAACGCCTCGCTCGCCACCAACTTCCAGGTGGATGACTTCTCGCTGCGCGTCACCCACGCGGCGGACGCCGAGGCGCCCCGGGTGAAGGCCAACGTGGTCATCTCCGGCACGCGCGCGGGCTACTTCGCGGACGTGTCCGACAACGGCTTCGTCAACGCGGTGGAGTTCCTCGTCGACGGCGTGTCCCTGGGCAACTCGGTCAAGTCGTTCACCCGGGTCGTCAACCTCTCCACGCTGACGGCCGGCGCGCACACGCTCGTGGCCCGGGCCACGGACGCGAGCGGCAACGTGGGTGACTCCGCCCCGGTGACGTTCTACGTGGACACCACCGCCACCCAGCGCGTGCTCAACCCCAGCTTCGAGACCTCCACGAGCTGGACGAACGCGACGACGGTGTCGGGCTCGACGGGCATCTTCAGCAGCGCGTCCTTCGCGCACACGGGCAGCCGCTTCTACATCTTCTGGACCGCGGGTCCGGTGCGGCACTCCGTCCGTCAGTCCGTGGCCATCCCGGCGGCCTCGACCTCGGCCATCTTCAGCTTCTGGCTGCGCATCTACAACGGTGGGTTCACCGACGCCGTGCCCCACCACACCTTCAGCGCGAAGGTGCGGGACTCCGCCGGCACCGAGCTGGCGACGCTGAAGACGCTCTCCAACGTGGATGACACCAACGCGGAGTACATCCAGCACCGCTTCGACCTGACCGCGTACAAGGGCCAGACGGTGCAGCTGTTCTTCGACGTGGACCAGCTGGAGGCCATGCAGCTGCCGGACGGAGACGTCCAGTTCTTCCTCGACGACGTCAACCTGGTCACCTCGACCCAGGCGGACATCCAGGCCCCCGCGCTCTCCGTGGCGGTCGAGGGCAGCTACGGGACGGTGCAGCTCAAGGCCACCGTGAGCGACAACGTCTGGACCTCCAGCCTCGCGTTCCAGGTGGACGGCACCCCGGTGAGCGCGTTCGCGGACGTCGAGGGCGTCTATGCGACGGCGTTCGACACGAAGAACCTGTCCAACGGCCCGCACGAGTTCAAGGCGACGGCCACGGACAAGGCGGGCAACACGACGGAGCGCACGGTGACCTTCGAGGTGCGCAACTCCACCATCCAGGACCAGGGCGCGCCGCACATCACCGCCAGCGTGGAGGGCCTGTACGAGACCTACGCGATGCGGGCCGAGGCCACCGACGACACGGGCGTGACGTACGTGGAGTTCTACGTGGACGGCGCGCTGCAGGGCCGGGTCTCGTCCGAGCCGTACACGCTGCCGCTGTTCCCGATCCCGCTGGCGCCGGGGGAGCACGTCCTCGAGGCGGTGGCGTACGACGCCTACGGCAACTCTTCCAAGGCGACCACGCCCTTCACGCTCCTGCCCGTCACGGTGGAGTTCGCGGTGGCGCAGCAGGTGGTGCCGGTGGGGAGCTCCGTCGCCCTTCAGGCGAACGTGGCGAACGTGGTGGACACCTCGGTGAGCTGGTCCGTGGCGGAGGGCCGCGTCTGCGGCACCGTCGGCGCGGACGGCGTCTACACCGCGCCGCTGGCGCGTGGCCTGTGCCACGTGACCGCGGCGAGCGTCGTGGTACCGACGGCGAAGGCCGTGGCGGCCATCCAGGTCTACACGGGCGACATCAATGGCGACAACGTCGTGGACGGAGAGGACATGGGCCTGCTCGCGCAGGACTACGGCACCAACGGCTCCGAGGTGACGAACCTCGACGGCGCCGGCTCTGTGGACGACAACGACATCACCCTCTTCGTCAGCCAGTTCGGACGGTAATCCTCATGAAAACGTGGATGAAGCTCATTGTTCCGCTCCTGATTGGAGCGCTGGCGGCCTGCTCCGACTCCGACTCGGGGCCGGTGACGGTGACTCCGAAGACCGTCACGGTGAAGGCCGGTGAGAAGGCGACCTTCAGCGCCGCGGTGAAGGACGCGAAGGAGCCGCGCGTGCTCTGGTCGGTGGAGGGAGGCGACTCCCATGGCACCATCAGCAGCTCGGGCGTCTACACCGCGCCGGCCGAGGCCGGCACGTACACCGTGGTGGCCACCAACGCGGTGGACACCTCGAAGAAGGACACGGCCACCGTCAAGGTGGAGGCGGTCCAGACTCCGACGGTCATCGTCAAGGTGACGCCGGAGGCGGTGACCATCGGGCAGGGGACCGTCGCGGACCTCACGGCGGAGGTCTCCGGTTCCTCCATCACGGCCGTGCAGTGGTCCGTGGAGGGTGGCGACGAGAACGGCACCGTCAGCAGCACGGGCCGGTACACGGCGCCGAACAAGTCCGGCACGTTCACCGTGACGGCCACCAGCGTGGCGGACCCGACGAAGCAGGGCTCCGCCTCGGTCACGGTGGAGCCCGTCGTCGTCGAGGAGGTGAAGGTGACGGTGAGCCCCGCGTCGGCCAGCACCCCCTGGGATGGCACCGTCCAGCTCACGGCCGAGGTCACCGGCACCAACAACCTCGCGGTGCAGTGGTCCGTGGAGGGTGGCGACGCGAACGGCTTCGTCAGCAGCACGGGCGTGTACCGCGCGCCGAAGAAGACGGGCACGTTCACCGTGACGGCCACCAGCGTGGCGGACCCGACGAAGAAGGCCAGTGCCACCGTCCGGGTGGACCCTGTCGTCGTCGAGGATGTGAAGGTGACCGTCTCTCCGAAGACGGGCACGGTGGCGCAGGATGCGTCCTTCTCCCTGTCCGCGCAGGTCACCGGCACCAACAACCTCGCGGTGCAGTGGTCCGTGGAGGGTGGTGACGACAACGGCACCGTGAGCAGCACGGGCGTGTACCGGGCGCCGCGCCGCGAGGGCACGTTCACCGTGACGGCCACCAGCGTGGCGGACCCGACGAAGTCCGACTCGGCCACCCTCACCGTGGAGCCCGTCGTCGTCCCGACGGTGGTGGTGAGCGTCACTCCGAAGACGGCCACCGTGGAGCAGGGGGCCGCCGTCAGCCTCACGGCCGAAGTCACGGGCACCTCCGTCGTCGCGGTGACCTGGGCCGTCGAGGGCGGTTCGGCCAACGGCACCGTCACCAGCGCCGGCGTGTACACCGCGCCGAACAAGCCGGGCACGTACACCGTGACGGCGACCAGCGTGGCGGATGCGTCCAGGAAGGACTCCGCCGTCATCACCGTGCCCGTCGCCGGCTCGGTGAAGTACGTGGACCCCACGGGGACGGGCTGGCGCCTGGTCCGCAATGACAGCCTGTCCTCGGGCAACACGCTGGTGCTGGACCTGGTGGGCCCCGCGGGCCAGTCCGGCCGCGGCGCGGACCTGACGCTGGGGCTGGATGCGGCCACCGCGTCCTGGTCCACCGTGGACGGCTCCGAGTACGTGGCCAACCGTGGCTACGACCTCGGCGCCGCGCCCCAGCTGCTCAAGTCGGGCGTGAAGGGCAGCACGCTGAGCGTGGGCGTGTACCAGAAGGGCGCTCCGGCGCACGCGTACAACGGCGCGCTGCTGTCCGTGGCGCTGACCGTGAATGCCAGCGCCGAGACGCCGGCCGGTACCGTGGTGCCGCTGAGCGTCCTCAAGGCGCACGCGCTGCCGGCCTCCGGCTCGCTGCAGGCCATCAACGTGGCGGTGGGCACCATCACCACCGCTCAGTAGTCCGGAGCCTGAAGCAGTGAGAGCGGCGGCCTTCCCCAGGGGAGGCCGCCGTTTTCATGGGGGCGCCCTGGCTTGGGGCCGCGCGGCTTCACGGCGGGGCGGCCTCCACGGTGAAGGTCACCTCGCCCCGGGGGGGAATCTGCACGCGCTGGGGCGAGAAGCGGGGGCCTTCGTCCGGGTCCGCCGCGCGGGCATCCAGCAGGTACTCGCCGGGTTCGACGCCCCGGAGGACGAGGGTGCCCCCCGGGGCGGCGTCCTGATAGCGGATCATGGGATAGCGCCCCAGCTCCTTCAGCGAGATGAGCGCGGGCAGGGGCGCGCCGTTCGTGTCCCGGGCCTGGAGCCGCACCGTCGCGGCGCGATCCAGGGCCACGGTGAGCGTGTCCACGCGAGCCGTCACCTCCTGCTTGAAGGGACGCGTGTTCCGGCTCTGAAGCGACAGGGTGAAGGGCGGGGGCGGCAGCTGTGACAGCGTATAGACGCCGTCGCGCAGCGGGACGTTCTGGGGACGCGCCATCGCGCGGGCAACGTCGGAGTCCTTGGGCTCGGTGATGGTCGCCCGGAAGGACTCCAACTGGTTGAGGACCTCGCCGGTCTCCGCGTCGTGGAGGGCGAGCCGCAGCGTCCAGCCGGGATCGAGCGTCAGCACGCCCAGGTCCTGGTCCACGCCCTCCGTCAGGTTGACGGCGCGCTCCAGCGGCATGAAGCCGGGGGCCTCCACGGTCAGGATGGCCGGACCTCCAGCGGGGAAGGGAATGTCGAAGACACCGGCTGGCCACTCGGTGGACCGGGTGCTGCTCTGGACGCCCGTCACCTTGTACGAAGTGACGGCCTGGCCTCCAGGCTCCACGACGCGGCCCCGGAGGCGTCCGTCGCGCTCCAGCACGAGCTGGAGGGGCGCCTCGCTGGAG
>JAFADT010000352.1 GCA_023424585.1 Pseudomonadota bacterium | reverse complement strand
GGTCCGGCGCGGGCGTGGCCAGCGGCGCGGCGACGCCCCGGTGGCCCCGCGTGCGCGCCACCAGCCAGCGCACCGCGCCCAGCAGCGCCAGGGACAGCAGCAGGTAGACGGCGACGCCCATCCACGTCCACGCGGCCACGGCGACGATGAACGCGGAGGGCGCCACGCGCGTCACCACCCAGGACAGCAGCAGCGGCAGGCACAGCGCCGTCAGCAGCCCCTTGCCGGCCGCGCGCCAGGTGGGGTTCGCGGACGTGTCGCGGAAGAGGCGCCGGTACAGGTAGATGTGGGCGTAGACCGACGCGACGCTGACGAGGAGGATGAACAGGATGATGCGCAACGGGCTTTCCACCATGGGGAGCCCATCCTTGCGCGCACGCGCCACGGCGCAACCGGCATGCGCGTGAAGAAGCGTGAAGCGCGCGGGGGCTCGACCCTGGCGGAGGCCGGCCGGCTACTTCCGGGTGGTGTCCAGCGCGGCGCCGATCTCCTGCCACTCCTGGGCGTAGGTGCCCCGGGAGAAGGCGCGCAGGTCGTCGCCGGTCACCGTGCCGCGGGAGAGCGCCGTGTCGAGCGCCTTCACGATGGCGTTCTTGTGCGGCTGCTCGACGTACGGGTTGTTCTCGCGGAAGACCTCGCCGAAGAGCGTCTCCAGGCGGCCGTCCTGCTTCAGCCGCTCCACGATGCGGTTCTGGGACACCGGCGCGTCCGCGTGCGCGTGCAGCATCGCGGAGGCGATGCCGCTCTGCGCGTCCGCGTCCGGGAACTCCTCCAGCAGCCCCAGCTCGATGTCCGCCTGGGCGATGGACTCCGCGTCCGCCGGCGAGGGCGGGGCCTTCACCGCCTGCGTCTGCGTGGGCGTGGGGCGCCCGGGGGCGGGGCGCGCGGGCTCGAAGTCGCTGCGGCCCTGGAACGAGCGCACGTTGGCGTTGGCGGGCGTCCGGCCCTGCGCGGCCCCCGGCTTGCCGTCGCGCGAGGCGTCGCTCCGCTCGGACCGCTCGAACTCCGAGCGCTTCGGGGGGAGGGACGGGCGGTTGCCACCATCGACGCGAGACATGAGGGGACTCCAGGGGCGGGGGAAGACCCGTCGCGGTACTCGCGCCGGGTTGCGCACCTACATCCGTTATCGGTCCGTCCTTCCCCCGGGTTGCGTGGCCTGCGGGTCCACAAGCCCCGCCCGGCCGCCCGTCTGCCGCGCCGGAGGCCCCTCCCAATCCGGGATCATCCGGCCTTGGCCGCCTTTCCTCCGCGCCAACCCCTTGATTCCCCGGGGATTTCGGCCCAGGCGGAAATCCAGCCGTTCGCCGCGCTGCGTCACCCGGCGGGCGAGAAAATTTCTTCCAGGCCGGCGGGGAGGCTGGTCTGCCACGCGGGGTAATTGTGGCCCCCGCTGTAGGGCCGGTAGGTGACGCGGTGCCCGGCGGCGTGGAGGGCGGGCAGGAGGCGCTGGTTGCCGTCCTGGAGTCCCTCGAAGCGGCCGCAGTCCATCCAGACGTGCAGGGGCGGCTGGCCGGTGCGCCGGGCCAGGTCGAAGACGACCAGGTCGGTGCCTTCGATGGAGAAGGCGCCGGACTGGGACAGCACGCGGCCGAAGACGCGCGGCAGGCGCTGGGCCGCGTAGAGCGCCATCAGGCCGCCCAGCGACGCGCCCAGCACCGCGTGCGCGCCCGGCGCGCGCCGCTCATCCACCAGCGACAGGTGCTCGCGGGCCAGGGGCAGCACGCGCTGGTGCAGGAGGCGCACGGTGGCCTCGCTGCATGCGTATTCCGTGGTGCGGGCCGGGCCGCCGTTGGACACGAAGGCCATGGCCACCGGGCGCATGCGGCCCGCGGCGATCAGGTTGTCCACCAGCGTGGGCAGCCGGACGCGCCTCAGGTAGTCGTCGCCGTCCAGCACCACCATGAGCGGCACGGGGCCCCGCGCGGGCGGCGCGTAGAGGGCCACCGCGCGCTTCCTACCCACGGCGTACTCGTGGGTCTCCACCTGGTGGCGCGTCACGCGGCCCCTCGTCACGCCGCGCGCGCGCCTGCCCAGCGGCGTGGCCCCGCCCTTCGGCATCCAGAAGCAGTGGTTGAAGTCGCCGAAGCCGTTGTCGGAGCGGCGCGGGTTGAGGACGTCGCGCACGCGGCGGCCCCTGGCGTCCTGGAGCGCATACTCCACGTAGGCGTCCTCGGGCAGCGCCAGCGAGCGCGCCCACAGCCCCCTGCCCACGCGCTCCAGCGGCAGCGGCGTGCCGCGCCAGTCCTGGAAGTCTCCCTGGAGGAAGACGGGGCGGGGGCCCCTCCACACGAAGGTGGCGGTGTCTCCGTCGATGAGCGGCGTGTCCTCTTCGCGCGCGCGGGCTTCCAGCGTCCGGATGTCATCCATGCGTGGCGCGCACTGTATTAGGGGGACAGCAGGTCGCGCAGCGCCTCGGTCAGGTCGGGGTGGCGGAACTCGAAGCCCGCCTCCAGCGCGCGGCGGGGCATCACCCGCTGGCCCTCCAGCGCCACGTGCGCCATCTCCCCGAAGCGCGCCTTGAGCACCAGCCCCGGCACCGTCAGCGCCGCGGGCCGCTCCAGCACCGCGC
>JAFADT010000300.1 GCA_023424585.1 Pseudomonadota bacterium | reverse complement strand
CGCCGGGGCCAGGGCTTCCGCCAGGTCCTCCTCACGGGCGCCACCGGCTTCGTCGGTGCGCACCTGCTGCACCAGCTGCTGACCCGGACGGACGCGCGCGTCATCTGCCCCGTGCGCGCCAGGGACGAGGCGCAGGCGATGGAGCGGCTGCGCTCGGCGCTGGACGGCCAGCAGCTCCCCACGGCGGGGCTGGAGGCGCGGGTGCTCGCGCTCCCGGCGGACCTGTCCCAGCCCCTGCTGGGCCTGGACGCCGCGCGCTTCCGGGGGCTCGCCGCGGAGTGCGACGCCGTCATCCACAACGCCGCCGTGGTCAGCGTGGTGCGCGAGTACGGCAGCCTCCAGGGCGTCAACGTGCGCGGCACGCGCGAGCTGTTGAAGCTGGCCGCCGCCGTCCGCCCCAAGCCCTTCCACTACGTGTCCACGCTGGCGGTGGCGCCGCAGGCGAACCTGTCCCCGGACGTGCCCGAGGCCTTCGTCCCCGCGCACCCCGGCCTGCGCGACGGCTACCAGCAGAGCAAGTGGATCGCGGAGCGGCTGGTGCAACAGGCCTCCGAGCGCGGCCTTCCCGCGACGGTGTACCGGCTGGGCCGCGTGGTGGGCGCGCCGGACACCGCGCTCGTCAACACCCAGGACCTGGTGTGGCGCATCGTGCTCGCCGGACTGCCGGTCCGCGCCCTGCCCCTCCTGGACGTGGGCGAGGTGTGGACGCCGGTGGACTTCGTGGCCCGCGCCATCGTCCAGCTCGCGCGCGACTCGCATCCGGGGGCGGTGTTCAACGTGACGCCGGCCGCGGAGGTGCGCCTGTCCGAGCTGTTCGGCTGGGTGCGCGACTACGGCTATCCGCTGGACCTGTGTCCCGTCCCTGAATGGCGCGACCGCGTGGCGAAGGGCTCCGGCGGCCACGACGCCACGCTCGCGTTCTTTGATTTGCGCAGCGGGGACTCCACCCCGGCCTTCGGCCTGGGCCCCATCCGCTGTGAACGGCTGCTGGCCGCGCTGGAGGGCACCGACGTCCGCTGTCCTCCCACCGACCGGCATCTCCTCTACCGCTACCTCGACTCCTGCGTCGCGCAGGGAATCCTGCCCGCGAAAGTGACGGCGCTCCCGTGACGAATTCTTCCTGGTCCCCCTCCTCCTGGCGGGCGAAGCCGGTCCGCTACATCCCCGACGACTACCCCGACCTCGCCGCGCTCGCGCGCGTAGAGGCGGAGCTGGCGCGCCTGCCGCCGCTGGTGCACGCCGAAGAGACCCGCCGCCTGCGCGAAGCCCTGGGCCAGGTGGCCGAGGGCAAGGCCTTCCTGCTCCAGGGCGGCGACTGCGCGGAGAGCTTCAAGGAGTTCTCCGCGGAGAACGTGCGTAGCACCTTCCAGCTGCTGCTCCAGATGGCGGGCGTGCTCACGTTCGCGGGCGGCTGCCCGGTGGTGAAGGTGGGCCGCATCGCGGGCCAGTTCGCCAAGCCGCGCTCCAACGCCACCGAGACCGTCAACGGCGTCACCCTGCCCAGCTACCGCGGCGACATCATCAACGGCATGGAGTTCAGCGCCAGCGACCGCACGCCGGATCCGCGGCGCCTCCTGCGCGCCTATCACCAGTCCGCGGAGACGATGCAGCTGGTGCGGGCCTTCGCGCGCGAGGGCTACACGGACCTGACCCGGCTCCTGGGCCACCGGCCGGAGTCCGAGGGCGCCGTGCGCCCCGTGGACTTCTTCACCAGCCACGAAGCCCTGCTCCTCAACGTCGAGCAGGCGGCGACGCGGCTCGATGAGGCCACGGGCGGCTGGTACGACACGTCCGCGCACATGCTCTGGATTGGCGAGCGCACCCGCCAACTGGAAGGCGGCCACGTGGAGTTCATGCGCGGCATCCAGAACCCCATCGGGCTCAAGTGCGGTCCCACGCTGGAGCCGGATGAGCTGGTGCGCCTCATCGACACGCTCAACCCCCAGGGCATCCCGGGCAGGCTCACGCTCATCGGGCGCTTCGGCTCGGATCAGGTCGCCGCGCGCCTGCCCCGGCTGATGGCCGCCACCCGGCGCCACGGCAGCCCCGTCGTCTGGTCCATCGACCCGATGCACGGCAACACGCACAAGGCCAGCAACGGCTACAAGACGCGCTCGCTGGAGCGGATCCTCGCGGAGGTCATGGGCTTCCTCCAGGTCGCCGCCGCCGAGGGCGTCCACCCCGGTGGCCTCCACCTGGAGATGACCGGCCAGGACGTCACCGAGTGCCTGGGCGGCCCGCTGGACGTGTCCGAGGACGACCTCTCCGACCGCTACCACACGCACTGCGATCCGCGCCTCAACGCGGATCAATCCCTCCAGCTCGCGTTCCGCGTCGCGGATGGGTTGCACACCACGGTAAAGGCTCCCCAGGACCGAGCTGCCTGATTTGTCATGGAGCCTTGACAGCTCAGACTACGTGCGGCTAAACGTCGCGCCGTTGAAAATGAGAACCATTTTCATAATCGTGAGTACGGCGCGACGCAGGTGGCGGTCCCGGGCGGGCGCGGCCCTGCTGTCCGCTCTCTGTTTCAGTGGTCTCGCGCACGCGGGCGCGGCGCAGCCGGAGGAACCGGTGGCCCCGCCCCCCGCTCCCGAGGAAGCACCGGCGCAGGCTCCCGCGCCGGTGGAGCCTGTCATTGAGCTGCCGAAGCTGCTCCACACCGTGGAGGCGCCCTACCCGGAGGAAGCGGAGCGCGCGCAGCTGGAGGCGAACGTCCGTCTGCGATTGCGCGTGGACACGCAGGGCCAGGTCACCGAGGCGGAGGTGCTGGAGCCGGTGGGCCACGGCTTCGACGAGGCCGCGCGCACCGCCGCGCTCCAGTTCCGCTTCACGCCCGCGAAGCGCAACGGCGTCGTGGCCCCCGCGCGCGTCACGTACACCTACGTCTTCCAGCTCCCCGGCCGCTCCAGGGCCGTGGCCTCCACGCCGCCTCCCGCCCTGTCCAGCGCGCCAAGGGGCACGGCGTCGCAGGACGAGGCCCCGACCGAGTACCAGGAGGACGTCGAGGTCACCGGCGTGGGAGAGACGCGCGCCGAGCGCCGCCGCAAGTCCGCGGAGGCCGTCCAGGTCATCGAGCTGGAGCAGGCCAGCATGGAGTCCGCCGACCTGGGCACCGCGCTGGCTCGCACGGAGGGCGTGGACGTGCGCCGCACGGGCGGCCTGGGCAGCACCGCGCGCATCTCCATCGCGGGCCTGTCGGATGATCAGGTGCGCTTCTTCATCGACGGCATCCCGCTGGAGTTCGCGGGCTACGGGCCGGGCCTGGCGAACGTGCCGGTGAACCTGGTGCAGCAGATGGAGGTCTACACGGGCGTGGTGCCCATCCGCTTCGGCGCGGACGTGCTGGGCGGCGCGGTGGAGCTCGTCACCGACCAGGACGTGCGCGGCTCGGCCGTGGCGGGCTCCTATGAGCTGGCCTCCTTCGACACGCACCGCTTCACCGCGAGCGCCCGCCACTACCACGAGCCCACCGGCCTGGTGGTGCGCGCGCACGGCTTCTACGACGACGCGCGCAACAACTACCCCGTCAACGTGGAGGTGCCCAACGAACTGGGCAAGCTCGCGCCCGTGGAGCTCCGGCGCTTCCACGACGGCTACCGCGCGGGTGGGGCCAGCGTCGAGGCGGGCTTCGTGGACAAGCCCTGGGCCCGGCGCCTGCTCCTGCGCGGCTTCATCAACGCGGCCGGCCGCGACATCCAGAACGACGTCAACATGGAGGCCCCCTACGGCGAGGTGACCACCGCCGAGGGCTCCGCGGGCGGCACCCTGCGCTACTCTCGGAACTACGACCCGGGCGTGAGCCTGGACGCGGTCGGCGGGTACACGTTCCGCCGCAACCGGTTCCTGGACATCGGCACGTGCGGCTACGACTGGTATGGCCGCTGCTTCATCACCCTGCCCCAGCCGGGGGAGATCTCCGAAGGCGGCACGGAGCGCTACGTCAACCAGCACACCGCGTTCGCGCGGCTCAACGCCGCCTGGACGCCCGTGCCCGGCGGCGCGCACACGCTGCGGCTCGCGGTGTCGCCCACCTATGTGGCGCGGACGGGCGAGGACCGCCGGCTCCAGGCGAACAACCGGCCGGATCCGCTCTCCGCGCCCCGGGGCGTGACGTCGCTGGTGACGGGCCTGGAGTACCAGGTCGATGCGCTCGACGGGCGGCTGCAGAACATCGCCTTCGTGAAGGACTACCTCCAGGACGTGCGGGCGCAGAAGCTGCTGGCCAGCGCGGAGTTCCTGGACCTGGGCCGCACCGCGCACGAGGTGGGCGTGGGCGACGGCCTGCGCTTCCGCATCACCTCCGAGCTCAGCGCCAAGGCCTCCTACGAGTGGGCCACGCGGCTGCCGCGCCCGGATGAGATCTTCGGCGACGGCAACCTCATCGAGGACAACCTGGAGCTCCAGCCGGAGACCAGCCACAACTTCAACCTGGGGCTGGGCTATGCGTCCGAGCCCACGCGCGCCGGCAGCTTCCGCGCCAACGTGGGCGGCTTCGCCCGGCTGACGGATCAGCTCATCGTCCTCATCGGGCAGGGGAGCTACTTCACCTACCAGAACGTCTACGGGTCCCGCTCGCTGGGCGCCATGGGCTCGGTGGGCTGGACGTCGCCGGGCCGCTACCTGAGCCTGGACGGCAACGCCACGTACCAGGACCTGCGCAACACCTCCAGCGAGGGCAACTACGCCGACTTCAAGGACCAGCGCATCCCCAACCGTCCCTACCTGACGGCCAACGGCAGCGCGCAGGTCCGGGTCTCCGGCCTGCTCCGGTTCCAGGACGAGCTGCTCGTCACCTGGCGCACGCGCTTCGTGGACGGCTTCCTCCTGTCCTGGGAGGCGCTGGGCAGCGACGAGTCGAAGCTGCGCGTCGAGTCACAGCTCACGCATGCGCTCGCCTTCACCTACGTGGTGCGCGACATGGCGACGCGGCTGAGCTGGACGCTGGACTTCCAGAACGTCACCAACGCCCAGACGTACGACTTCTACGGGGTCCAGCGCCCCGGGCGGATCATCGCCGCCAAGTTCACGCTGGAGCGCTGAGCAACGCGCTTCCGTTTTCGCAGCACAGCCAACCCCCACTGAAAGGGAAGTCCTTGAAGCCTTCACCCTTCTTCCGCACCTCCGCGCGTCTGCTGCTGGCGCTCTCCCTGGCCTTCACAGCGGCCTGCGGCGACGACGATGACGACAACAACAACACCCCGGACTCGGGCACGTCCGTCGACGCGGGCACCGACGCGGGCACCGACACCGACGCGGGCACCGACACCGACGGTGGCACGACGACGCCGCCGATGTACGCGTTCGTCGCGCAGGTCAGCGTCGAGGGCAACTCCCAGAGCTACGTCATCCTGACGGAGACGCTGGATCCGAGCACGCCGCTGTCCACGGACAACGCCACGCAGATCAACGGCCGCGCGCTGGGCTCCGGCATCCCGAAGTCGGGCGCCATCTTCGTCTCCAGCAGCGCCGGCGCCACCGTCACCCGCTACAACCTGACGACCAGCAACACGCTGGAGAAGGCCGGCGAGGTCAGCTTCGCGGGCAAGGGCGTCACCACCATCGGCGAGTACCAGAACCAGTTCCAGTTCGTCTCCGAGACCAAGGCCTACTACTTCGACGGCCGCAACTCGCAGGTCATCATCTGGAACCCGAAGGACATGACGCTGATCAACAGCATCTCGCTGCCGGCCCTGACCCTCGAAGGGAGCTCGACGACCTTCGCCTCCAACCCGATCCGCGTGGGCACCAAGGTGCTGATGCCGGTGGGCTGGCGCGCGGGCACCGCCGTCACCAAGCAGGCGGGCATCGTCGTGGTGGACACCACGAACGACAGCGCGGTGGTGGTGACGGATGACCGCTGCGGCTACGTGCGCGACGGCATCGTGGGCAGCGACGGCCAGGTGTACCTGGCGACGGAGGCGTACGGCGCCGCGGAGAAGCGCGTGTCCGGCACCAACCCCACCGTGCCCACCCCCTGCCTCCTGAAGTTCGACCCGGCGACGAACACCTACGACCCGACCTTCTTCAAGGAGCTGAGCGCGCTGACGAACGGCGGCGCCACGGGCTCGCTGCTCGCGGGCCCCAACGGCACCGGCTACCTGCGCGTGCTGGACGAGACCGTGTTCCCGGTCCAGGTGGACACCAACGCGCGCGTCCTGGCGAGCGCGGTGGCCTGGAAGTGGTGGAAGATCGACCCGGCCGCCGGCACCAACGCGACGCTGGTGGACACGCTGCCGGCCAGCACGGGCAGCTCCTTCCTGTATGAGATGAACGGCCGCGTGGTGTTCAGCGAGTTCACCAACAACAGCGGCACCACGAACTACCGCGAGCTGACGGACCTGTCCGGCAACCTGGTGGCGACGCACCAGGGCCTGTCGTTCTCGTTCCTCCAGCTGCGCTAGCACGTGCCGTGAGCGTCCGAGGGGCGGGGAGCGACACCCCGCCCCTCCCGGGCGCGATTTTTCGCGCGGCCGTCACGAGCGGCTGCCGCGCGGGCCGAAATGCGTTGATGATGGGCGCATGTCGTCTCCCCCGGCCCAGCCCCCCCTGACCTCCCTGGTGCCCCCAGCGGGCGACCTGCTCCGCACGCAGCGGAAGGCGGGCCGGTCCGCCGTGGTCGGGCTGATGCTCCTCTGGGGCGCCGCCTTCGTCAGCCCCTTCCTGGTCTACCAGGAGGACGTGAAGATGGCGGAGGGCCAGCTCCTCGCGCACCTGTCGGACCGCGTGGGCGTCCAGGCCCAGGCCATCGGCGCGCACCTCGGGCTGCTGCGCTCGGAGCTGCAACGGCTCGCGGAGCACCCTTCGCTCAGGCCCGAGAATGGCGCCGCGGGACCCGAGGTCGCGCTCCTCGAGAACGCCTTCAGCCACACGTCTCTCTTCTCGGGGGGCGTCGCGCTGGTGTCAGCGGACGGCGAGCGCATCTGGAGCGACCCGGCGAACATGCCGCTCGGGCGCACGCCGCTCGCCTCGCGCGCGTGGTTCCGGCGGATGGTGGACCAGCGGGTCGCCTCGGTCGGACTGCTGGACGACGAAGGCGGAGGGCTCGTCGCGGTCGCGGTCCCCATCGTGCGCGGCGAGCGGGTCGTGGGCCTCCTCTTGGGCGAGCTGGCGACGGCGAACGAGCTGCTCCCCATCCCCCGCGGGACGAACGAGTCCATGGTCGCCCTGCTCGGCGAGCGCGGCCGGCTCCTCCTCCCGGCGAAGCCCCCGCCCCTCCTGCGCCAGCCGGACCTCGCCGCCCACCTTCGCCCGCTGGTGGACGCTCCCGGGGCCGTCACGCTCGGAGGCACGCGGTTCCTCGGCGCGGCGGCGCTCGTCCCCGGCACCGGCATGCTGCTCGCCGTGCTCGAGGACGAGGCGCGAGACCGCGAGCTGCTCAAGCGCCGCTACCTCGGCCAGTTCGGCCTCCACACCGCGCTGCTCGGCGGCGTGCTCCTCCTCTTCACGGTGCTCCTGCGTCGCTCCTACCGTTCGCTGATGGCGGCCGAAGAGCGCTTGCGGCACCAGGAGACGATGGCGGCGCTCGGCACGGCGTCCTCGCTCATCGCCCACGAGGTGAAGAACGCGCTCAACAGCATGCAGGCCGCGCTCAGCATGATCCGCGCGAAGGGAGGCGAGACGACCCTGCCCGTCCAGGCGCTGCGCTCCCAGGCGGACCGGCTCGGCCACCTCGCCCGCTCCTTGCTGACCTTCGCGTCCCCCCAGTCCACGCAGCGGCGCAGCTGTGAGATGCACCTGCTGGTCCAGGACGCGCTTCAAGCCGTGAAGCTCCTGCCGGAGGCCGCGGATGTCGCCGTCGAGACCTCGCTGCAGGAGGGGCTCTTCGTGATGGGCGACCCGACGCTGCTGGTCTCCGCGATCGACAACCTCGTGCGCAACGCCGTCGAGGCCGGCGCCGTGGCCCGGGATACGGGCCAGCAGCCCACGCCTCGCGTCGAGGTCCGGCTCCTCCGCGAGGGCGCGGAGGTGGTCTTCGTCGTGGAGGACAACGCGGGAGGAGTGCCCCTGGCCTTCGAGCCGCGGCTCTGGGAGCCCTTCGCGGTGGGCCGGTCGAAGGGGATCGGGCTCGGGCTCCCGATGGTGCGCACGGCCATCCGTGCGCATGATGGAGGGAGCGTCGCCTACACCCGCGTCCCCGGAGGCAGCCGCTTCACGGTCCGGCTTCCGCTCGAGAAAATGGCTTCATGAGCACCTCCCTGCTGCTCGTCGATGACGACAGGACCTTCTCCTCGCTCGCGGCCTCCATGCTGAGCCAGGAGGGCTTTCGCGTCCGGGTCGCGCGCTCGCTGCATGAGACCCGCGCCGCGCTCGCCGCCGAGGCGCCGGACCTCGTGGTGCTGGACCGGAGGCTGCCGGATGGAGATGGGCTCGTCTTCCTGCCCGAGCTGCGCGCCCAGCTTCCGGCGACCATCGTGCTGATGGTGACCGCGCACGGCGACATCGAGAGCGCCGTCGAGGCCATCCGGGCGGGGGCTCGCGACTACCTGAGCAAGCCGGTCGAGATCGACGACCTGGTGATCCGCGCGCGCCGCGCGGCGAGCGACCTCCAGCTCCAGGAGCGGCTGCGCCAGGCCGAGAGCGTCCTCGAAGGAAGGCATCGGCTGGCGGAGTCCCGCTCGCCGGCGATGCAGCGAACCCTCCAGATGCTGGAGCGGATCGCCACCACGCCGCGAAGCCCCGTCCTGCTGCTCGGGGAGACCGGCACCGGGAAGGCGGTGCTCGCCCGCCACCTCCACGCCCTGCGCCAGAAGCAGGGGGCCTTCGTGCAGATCAACTGCGCCGCGCTCCCGGACACGATGGTGGAGAGCGAGCTCTTCGGACACGAGCGCGGCGCCTTCACGGACGCGAAGACGGCGAGGCGCGGGCTCGTGGAGCTCGCGAGCGATGGGCTGCTCTTCCTCGACGAGGTGGGGGAGCTGCCGCTCGCGCTCCAGGCCAAGCTGCTCACGTTCCTCGACAGAGGGGCCTTCCGGCGGCTCGGTGGAACGACGGAGCTCACGAGCACCGCCCGGATCGTCGCGGCCACCAACAAGGACCTCGAAGCGGAGGTCACCGCCGGGCGCTTTCGCGAGGACCTCCTCTTCCGGCTCAGCGTGTTCCGCGTGGACGTGCCGCCCTTGCGCGAGCGCCGCGAGGACGTGCTGCCGCTCGCACGGACGCTCGTGCTGGAGCTCTGCTCGGAGCTCGGCCGACGCCCCGTCCCCTTCTCTCCCGGCGCGGAGGAGCGCCTGCTGAGCTATCCGTTCCCCGGCAACGTGCGGGAGCTGCGCAACGTGCTCGAGCGGGCGCTCGTGCTCGAAGGCGGGCCCGCGCTCGAGCTCCAGTCCCTCGCCAGGGGGGGCGGCACGCCGGCCTGGAGCGACCCCAGCGCCTTCTCCGTGCCAGGGCCTCCCCGGCCGCTCGATGAAGTGGAGCGGCTCTATGTCCGGCACGTGCTCGAGCAGCTTGGAGGCAGGCGCGTGGAGGCGGCCCGCGCCCTGGGCCTGTCCTATCCGACCTTCCTCCGCCGCCTGGGGGAGAACGCCTCCTCGGAGTGAACGGATTCAAGTTTCGTTCATCGCCTGAGCCGCGGGATTCAAGTTTCTTTCATCGCCCGGCCCTGATGCGCCACGCGCCCGCCGGAGCGGGCCCGGAACGGGCCGGCACAACGCTTGCGTAGAGCCCCTCTTGTCACGTCGAGCCCAGGTGCGGCTCGGCAGCCGACAAGGGGAGCGCAAGCAATGACTTCGGTTGGAAAAGCGGCGGAGGCGAGGCCCTCGTTGAAGGAGGTCCTCGCCTCCGATTTGCCAGCTTCGCTGGTGGTGTTCCTGGTGGCCCTGCCCCTCTGTATGGGCATCGCGCTCGCGTCCGGAGCGCCCATCATGGCGGGGCTCATTGCCGGCATCGTGGGCGGCCTGGTGGTGGGCCTCATGGGCGGCGTGCCGCTCCTCGTGAGCGGCCCCGCGGCGGGCCTCGCGGTGATGGTCTTTGGCTTCATCCAGGAGCTGGGCTTCGCCGTGACGTGCGCGGCGGTGGCCGCGGCGGGGCTCGTGCAGGTGGCGCTCGGCGGGCTGAAGGTGGCGCGTTCGGCGCTGGCCATCTCTCCGGCCGTGATCCACGGGATGCTCGCGGGCATCGGCATTCTCATCGTGCTGGGCCAGGTCCACATCGTCCTTGGCGGCTCTCCGCAGAGCAACGCCTGGAACAACCTGCGGGAGCTGCCCGGGCAGATCCTCGACCTTCATGGCCCGGCCACGCTGCTGGGGCTCCTCACGCTGGGGATCCTCATCGCGTGGAACCTCCTGCCGAACGGGCGGCTGAAGAAGGTCCCGGGGCCGCTGGTGGCGGTCGTGGTCGGGACCGTGGTCGCGGCGGTGTTGAACGCGAAGGTGGCGCGGGTGGAGCTGGCCGCGGATGCGCTGTCGTCCATCAAGCTGCCGTCCCTTCCTGAAGGCTCCATGTGGGGCGCCTTCTTCATGGCCGTGCTGTCCCTCGCCCTCGTGGCGAGCGCCGAGTCGCTCTTGAGCGCGGTGGCGACCGACAAGCTCCACACGGGCCCGCGGGCGAACCTCGATCGCGAGCTGCTCGCGCAGGGCGTGGCGAACACCGTCTCCGGTCTGCTCGGGGGGCTGCCCATCACCGGCGTCATCGTGCGCAGCGCGGCGAACATCAACGCCGGCGCGAAGACGCGCTGGTCGGCGGTGCTTCACGCGGTGTGGATCGTGGCCTTCGTGACCCTGCTGGGGGGACTCGCGGCCTACGTGCCGCTGACGGTGCTGGCGGGCCTGCTCGTGCACGTGGGCCTGAAGCTCGTGAACCTCGCCCACATCCGGGAGCTGCGGCACCGGGGCGAGCTGCCGGTCTATCTCATCACCGTGGCCGGCGTCGTGGGCATCAACCTGCTCGCGGGCATCGGGCTCGGACTCGGCGCGGCCATCCTCCGGCTCCTGTGGCAGCTCGGCCAGGTGCGCGTGGAGACCCGCGCCGCCAACGGCGTTCACCAGGTCTGCATCAGCGGCGCGCTGACGTTCGTCGGGGTGCCGAAGCTGTCCACGGCGCTCGCGAGGATTCCCTCGGGCTCCACGGTGGAGGTGGACGTGGCGGTGAACACGCTCGACCACTCCGGCTTCGAGGCGCTGGAGAGCTGGGCGGACACGCATCGCAAGACGGGCGGCACCGTGACCATGGAGCCGCTCGAAGACATCTGGACCCGGCGGAGCGCGCGCGCGGCCCACCTCGCGGGGGCCGCCGCGGCTTCAGCCCCTTCATCCCCCGTTCACGTCTCGACTCTCGCTTCCGGAGGTGCGCAGTGAAGAAGCTCATCCGAGGTCTGCTCGACTTCCAGCGCCACACCCTGCCCTCGTACCGGGCGACCTTCGAGAGGCTCGCGAAGGGGCAAACCCCGGACTGTCTCTTCATCAGCTGCTCGGACAGCCGCGTGGTGCCCAACCTGCTCGTCTCCACGGACCCCGGGGACCTCTTCACCGTGCGCAACGTGGGCAACCTGGTTCCGCCTGCCACGCGCGACGGACAGAGCACGGCGGACCGCTCGGAGGCGGCGGCGATCGAGTTCTCCCTGGGCTTCCTGCCCATCGCGGACGTCGTCGTCTGCGGACACTCGAGCTGCGGCGCGATGAAGGCGCTCCTGGCCGGCGGCACCGTCACCGGGGCCCCGAACCTCGAGCAGTGGCTCGCGCACGGAGCGCCCTCGCTCAAGGCGTTCAAGCGGGACTCCCAGGTGGGCGTGGGGCTGCCCGACGTGGATCGCCTCTCCCAGCTGAACGTCCTCGAACAGCTCGAGCACCTGAAGACCTACCCCATCGTGCGGGAGCGGCTCGCGGCGGGAACGCTGCGGCTGCACGGCTGGTGGTTCGACATCGGGGCAGCCCAGGTTCACGCGTACCGGTCCGACCTCGGCCGCTTCGTGCCCATCGACGAGCCCGAGGGGGAGCGGCTCCTGACGGCGCTGAGCCCCGACGAACAGCCCGCGCTCCGCGCCGTCCAGTAGGGCGGCGCTCCCCCGGAGGCCTCCAGCCCCCGGCGTCCCAAGGCGGCGATGACCGTCCTTCGGACGCCGGAGGCCGCTTCACCGCGGGCGGCTTACGTGCACATCAGCCACGAGCACTTGCCGGACTGGCACTCCCGGCCGGAGGAGCACAGCGAGCCCTTGGCCCGCTTGTTCACGCACTTGCCGTCGTTGGTGCCCCAGCCGCAGAACTGGTTCGCGGCGCAGTGCGTGTCCGCGGTGCAGGTGCAGACGCCCGGGACGTTGCCGCAGTCATCCAGCGCGCTGCACGCGTTGGACTTGCACTCCGCGTCGAAGCGGCACGACTCCGACACCAGCTTGGTGCTGGGGGCGTAGGCCTTGCCGCAGATCTTCGGATACGCCGCCTCGCGGGTGGCCTTGGGGACGTAGGCCGCCACGCCGCCCGTGTCGATGTCGTTGGCCGCGTCCGCCATGCCGGCGCGGGTGCTGTTGGCGCGCTCCCACATCTGGATGAACTTCTCCGCGGAGCCCTCCAGGCCCGTGGTGTTGACGCCCAGCTGCTTCAGGTCCCTCACCACGTCCGGCAACAGGCCCACGTGGGCCAGGCCGTACACATCGAAGTCGGTGCCCAGCGGCGGCGGGCCGGAGACGCGCTGCTGCTCCTCCTGCGCGTCCGCCTCCGCGTGGAAGCCCGCGGAGCACGCGCCAAAGTCACCGAAGCGCGGGCGCGTCTGCTGGATGAAGCCGTTCAGGTCCGCGCCGAAGCCCATGTTGACCTTGAGGCCCTGGCGGCCGAACTCATACGCCTGCGCCAGCGAGCGCGTCGAGCCCTGGCAGGTGTTGGCCACCGGCGTGCGGGTGTAGTCGCGCGTCTCGTCGTGCGCGGTGCGCAGGCCGAACATGCCGCCCGTCTGGCGCACGTAGCGGACCACCCACGACGGGGTCGTCTTCTCGTTGGCGGCGAGGTCCGGGTTCATCACCTCGCGGAAGTGGCCGTGGGAGATGAACAGCGGGTAGTAGGTGCGGGCCTGGGACAGGGCATACGCGTCCTGGATGCTCTTCTCGGACATGTGGGCCATGTCGATGAGCATCCCCTTGTTCATCATCTCCTGGACCAGCGCCTTGCCGTCCGCGGTGAGGCCCTTGGTGTTCTTGCAGTTGGCGTCCACGTCGAAGCCGAGCGTGAAGCCGTTGCCGGTGATGCCGCAGTCCGTGTCGATGTGGCAGTTCTCCAGGAACTGGGCGACGTGGAAGATGGCGTTGTGCGGGGCCGCGCCGCCAAAGCGGTTGTCCAGCTGGTGCACGGGCTGCAACGAGCGCACGCCCAGCGAGTAGACGCGGTTGAGCTCCGCGCGCCAGTCCTTGGTGCCGAAGAGCTTGCTGGACTCGATGGAGAGCACCATGGCCAGCTTGCCCTGCGAGATGATCCGCCGCGCATCCGCGGGCGACAGGGCGATCTCCGCCCAATCCGTGCGCGCGTCGAAGTCGCGGGCCATCTGGAGCTGGACGTCCACGTCCATCATCTCGTCGCAGGGGCGCTTGAGGTTCTGGTACGGCAGCGCCTTGCAGAGGAACTCGTTGCTGACGAGCGACACCATGACCAGGGACATGCCGCCCTGGCGGGCCTTGTTGAGCCAGCCCTCCCACGCCTGCTGATGCGCGATGGTGTCCCAGCGCGGCCACTGGGTGGGCGTCTCCATGCGGCCCAGGTGCAGGCCCGTGTCGCCTTCGGTGCCTTCGACCTGGCCAATGATCTCTGACGCCACCGCGCCGCCCACGCCGAAGATGTCCGACAGGAGGGGGACGCCGCCCAGGTTCACGCTGCCGGAGTTGGGACAGAGGTTGAGCATGTCGCGCAGGTCCATGCGGACGCGCGCGTGGTCGCTCTCCGGCATGCCCCCGTCACAGCTCGCCAGCGCGCCGGTGTGGCTGCCGTGGAACCACCCACCGCCGAACGCCTCCTCGGCGAACATGTGGTGGTGCATCTCCGCGAAGCCGCCCACCGCGAGCGGCTGGGCCACCTCCGCGGGCGCCGCCTCGACCGGCGCGGGCGGCTCCTCGGTGACGGGCCCGCAGGCCAGCGCGAGCGACGTGGCCGCGAGCAGGGGTGTGAACAGCTCTCTTGAGACGCTTCGGGAGCGACGCGACATGCGGTGCACCTTTCCGGTTGGGGGGAGGCGCGCTGGGAGTACCAGCTACGATTCCAGCTAATCAAATCTCACCGCGTATGCGCGGTAACGCATGACATTGACGCGCCGCACCGGGCTGGTGACTTGTCACGAGCGCGCGCCGTGGCCATGTGTGCCCCATGGCGGCCGCCGACACGCACCCAGACTCTCCGCTGCCGGAGCTGCTGAAGCGCGTGGGCTTCCAGCGGCGGCGGCGGGGGTTTGGCTCGGCCACCCAGCTGCTCTGGAACAGGGTGGAGAGCGACGCCTCGCTCCTCGCGCTGTGCCGGATCCGCACGGACCTCACCGCCGAGGACACGGCCATCCTGGAGCAATGCCAGGAGAAGCTGGAGGCCGCCCGGTGGTGCCTGGACAAGCCCCTGGGGCGCTGGTCCTTCTCCTTCTGGGAGCTCATCCACGAGGTGGACGGGCTGCTGCTGCTCGTGATGCCTCCGCACCTGCTGGCGCCCCGGGCGCTGGAGATCCAACAGCAGTTCGAGCGCCGGGTGACGGACGGGGCGCGAGCCCAGCTCTGGCTCGGCGCGGACAAGGCGAGCGGTCCCCTGCCCCGGTGCGTCCGCGGGCTCGCCCGGGTGGACGGGCTCGGAAGCGCCGCCGCGCCCCCTCCCCTCGACGCGGAGCAGGGTCGTTACTGCCGCAGCGTGCTTCGCGGGGCGCTCGACACCGTCAACCAGCAGGTGGACAAGACGTTCTGGCAGCTCTCCATCAACGTGTCGTTGCAGGTCTTCAGCACGCTGCTGTTGCTGGCGGTCTTCGTCGCCTCCTTCTTGCTCCTCTCCCGGGAGCTGCTTCAGACCTGGCCGAGGGACCTGGTGCCCAGGGGCCTGCTGCTGATCGCTTTCGCGGGGGCCTCGGGGGCCATCCTCTCCAACATGCTGTCGAAGGAGCGCTTCGTCGTCGCCACGGGGGCGACGGGCCGCTTCTTCGCCTACCACCTGATGGTGAAGCCCATCATCGGGGCGTTCGCGGCGCTGATGCTCCTCTTCCTGGAGCAGTCGCGCATGCTGCTGTCGGTGGACACGCGGGCCGGGGCCACCCGCGTCGACGCCAGCTCCGCCGTCCTCCACATCGTCGTGAGCGATGATCAGGCCGTGTTCTTCACGCTGGTGGCGCTGGCGGTCGTCGCGGGCTGGTCCGCGGACAAGCTCCTGGGCTCCATCATGGACAAGGTGCTGAGCCGGCTCCTGGGCCAGTCGGAGAAGGTGTTGCCTCCGTCCAGTCCCTCCGGCGCGACGCCGCCGCGTGCGCCGACGTCGGCGACGCGGTGACGCTCAGACAGGCGCGGAGGCTTCGTGGCGGGGCATGGCGCGACGGGCGAAGCGGGCCAGCGCGTCCAGCAGCGCGTCCGCCATGCGCAGGGCGTCGGGGCGCCAGGGCGTGGTGAAGCGCGCGTCCATGCTCGTCTGGCGGATGGTGGACAGCCATTCGTACACGACCCGCTCGGAGTAGCCCGCGCTGCGTGCCGCTTCGTGCAGCAGCGAGTATTCGCGCAGGAGGAAGGTGGAGAACGTGACAGGGTCGTCCGCGCCCACCGCGATGGGCACGGGCGGCGGTGCGCCTTCCTCCGCGACCGGCGGATAGAGCCGCAGGATGGGATGGTTGCGCAGGTCCAGCAGGTTGCCGATGAGCAGGTTGCTGGACGGGTTCACCTCCACGACGGTCCCGCGCGCGCCCACGTGCCGGCGCATCGCGTCCTGCGCCGACCGGAGCGCGGCCACCTCCGACGCATCCAGCGGGATGTCCACCAGTTGCTGACCGCGCTGGAACACGCGCTCGTCCTCCCGGTACGCGATGAGCAGGCTCCGGACCTGCTCGGCGTTGAGCACCCGGCTCCAGTCCAGCCGGTGGAAGGTGCGGCTGAAGGCGTCCAGCCCCACGCCGCCCTCCTCACGCGCCAGCGGCGGACACCAGAGGTTGTGCAGCACGTGGTGCGCTTCGGCCAGCACGTGCGGCGCGACACAGTCGCCGAAGACAGCCTCGGACAGCTCGCGCAGCTGGTTCTCCACGCGTTGCGGGCGCCCGGGTGGCGCGTCCGCGGCCAGCGCCGGTGGCAGCCGGTAGTCGCTATACAACCGCCACTCGAAGACCAGGTCCCACAGCCGATCCTCGGCCGGCATCATCACCGCGCCCACGGACTCGGCCCACGTGCCGGGCTCCACGCCGAGCGCGGTGGCGTGGCCCAGCCGCCCTCCCATGCGGTCCAGCAGGTAGTGCACGCTCTCGTAGATGCGGCGCAGCCCCTCCATGAGGTGCCGGTAGTCCTCGCCCACGTGCGACGTCAGGCGGAGCGGCGGAGGCCCTCGTGCCTCGCGCCTGGTCGCGGCGCGCGCGGCCCCCCACCGCACGTATCGGTAGAGCGGCGCCAGCACCCACGTAGGCACGCTCAGCTCGTCCGACGCCACGTCCAGGCCGCGCACCAGCCAGAGCGACAGCGGCACCGCCCGCAGCAGATCCACCAGCGCCTCCACCTGGACCGACTGCGCGGCGAAGTAGTCCGAGAACCGTCCGCCCAGCCGCACGCGTCCTTCGGGCACCGGCTCCGCGTACGTGCCCATGCCATGCGCGGGGGGCAGGCCCTGCGTCCAGTGACGGCCCGGGTCCCGGGCCTTGACCAGGTGCAGGACCACGCCGAACTCCGGTGGACGTCCGCCGACGGCGCGCGCCCCCGTGCGGCCCAGCACGCCCCGCCACGAGCGCGTGAGGGAGGCCAGCTCCTCGGCGATGCGGATGGGATCGTTCGCGAGGCTCGTGCGGACCTCTAGCGCGGCGATGGGCTGATTCCCGCCCGCCACCGCGTAGGACACCTCCGCGCGCACGGCGCGCAGGGGGCGCTTCATCGCTCCGGGGCGGCCATAGAAGCGGATGAACCACTGGAGGCCCGCAGTCAGCGGTCGCTGCACATAGGCGCGGTAGGTGAGACACCGCACGCGCTGGACCTGCCAGAAGAGGCGGTCGAAGTGCACGTCATGGGTGCCCGCATGCTCCAGGGCTCCCAGGTGCTTCAGGCCCGATCGCACCAGCCAGCGCTCGCCCGCGTTGGGAGCGCTCAGGCGCAGCCGCATCGCGATGGGGTCACACCGCCGCCACACCTCGTCGAGCGTCTCGGGTGGATCGGACACGTTGCGGGCCGCCAGCGGATGGAGGTCCTCGTAGAGGCCGCGCAGCTCATCCAGCGCGGGAAGGACCTCCCGCCGTCCCCGCGAGAGCGCCCCCAGCGTCCGCGCGAGCACGCGGCGCCGCTGCGGCAGCCACGCCTGGGACTCCGAGAGGCCCCGCACGAACTCCAGCAGCGGAGGCGGCTGTGCGCGCAGCAGGACCTCCGCGAGGACACAGCGGGTCACGGCCGTCGCCAGCAGCCAGCGCAGCATCACCTCCGCATCCTCGAAGGGGAGCCCTGGCCCCATCAACGCGCGGGGCTCCAGGCCCGGGTCCCCCACGGCCGACAGGAGCGAGGCCCACAGCAGCGGGAAGTCCATGCCCGCGCCGACGTGGTGATGGACCTCCGCCACGCCGCGGTCCAGCAGGTGGCGCACCAGCAGCGGCGGTTCGATGTCCACGCGCGTGGGAGGCGGCTCCACCGGCACGGCCGCCAGCAGCAGGTCCTCCGGCATCGCAAAGGTGAGCCAGCGATAGTGCGTCAGCGCCTCCACCGCCTCCGCGCCCGTCCCCTGGAAGATGACGGTGACACCGGGCCGGCGCTCCAGGTGGGTGTCCGCGAGGTGCCGGAGGTAGTGGAACATCGACACGCCCTGGCGCGGCGCCCGTCGGAGGCTTGCGTGTCCTCGCGAGGGGAACCAGAACGCGTCGCGCACGGCGATGAGCCGATCCAACGACCAGCCGCTGGCGTGCTCGGACAGGCTCTTCTCGCACTCGCGCCAGAGCGCCCGCGTGGGCTCGCCGGCCGCACCAGCCAGCGACGGCACCAGCTCCGTCACCGCCGAGCGGAACGCCCCGATGCTCGTCAGCGGAAAGCTGGCCACCTCCGCGCGCACGTAGGCCTCCGGGACGCGGCGTGGGGCCAGGTTGCCCTGCGGCGGGCTCGCGCCTCCGCGGCTCACGGGTGCTCGTCCGGGGGCGGCGGAGCCAGGCGGGGCGCCATGCCCAGCACCACTCCCGCCAGCGGATCACCGTCGTGGTCCACCACGGCGAACCAGGCGTCCACCATGGCGTCGAGCCAGCCATAGTACGCCTCCGACGCGCGCCCGCCGCCCGAGCCGAGCGCCTGGCGCAACGCCTCCGCCGCGCAGGAGCGGTTCACCGCGTCGCGCACCCGCTGCTGCCGGGACGCCGCAAGCC
>JAFADT010000212.1 GCA_023424585.1 Pseudomonadota bacterium | reverse complement strand
AGCCTGCACGACGTGGTCGTGCTCCTCCGGCAGGTCGGAGTACAGCGGGATGCCCACCATCAGGTCCGGATGCCCCAGCCGCCCCAGGCTCCGGGCGAAGCCCTCCTCCGAGAAGCGTCTGCCATTGGAGAGCATGTGCACCGCCGTGCCCGGCAGGTGCGTCTTCAACCGCTCCACGAGCCGCGACAGCCCCGGCCCCAGGAGCGCGGGCTCGCCCCCGGTGATGCCCAGCTCCCGCGTCTCCGGAGCGATGAGCGGGATGAGCGCCAGCAGCTCCTCCAGGAGCCATGAGTCATCGTGCTTGCGCGGGGGCTGTGAGCACATCAGGCAGTAGTTGTCGCAGCGCTCGGTGACCAACAGGCTGTTGGACAGCGAGGCCCGCCTGTAGAGCGCGCTCAACCGTCCAGTGGAAGGCTCCACCCGCACAACATCTCCTTCCGCGAGCGGGAGAAAGCCTGGAGGCAACACATACGCATCCGGCACGTTCACGTCCGGAGCCGGCGCCTCCAGCAGATATGCGCGAAACCCTGGCGGCAGCACTGCGTGCGGTTCACGCACGAGGAGGATCTCGGGCACCCCACTGTCTGACGTGGGCGGAGCACCCTCGCGAATGCGCCCCAGGAAGGAGTGCGTGGAGGCGCTCGACAGAGGCCTCAACCCCATGGCGGAGAGGGCCGCGGTCATGACCATCCCAGCAAGGTTTCACGTGCAGGCTGATCATCCTCCAGCAGCGTGATGACGTGCCGGAGGACCGCCATCTGCTTCTTGCAGAAGGCACTGAAGGCCTTGTGGCCCACGGAGTCTCCCTGCGTCGCGCGGTGGAACACAGGGTCCGCGCCGCACAGCGGGAGGAACGCGCAGTCGCTGCACATGGGGACGCCCTCCGGCATGGTGTCGCTCAAGTGGGATAGCAGCGTCTCCGACGTCAACAGGGCCGCGTGGCCGTCCTTCGCGACATGGCCCAGACGGAAGGAGAAGTCCCCCATCTCCGCCAGCATCCGTCCCTCGTCGGAGGCGTAGACGTGCCCGTCGTAGTTGTAGACCAGCGCTCCGATGCCCAGGCCCGCGGGCGACTGGAGGTCGACGTAGCTGGAGCCCCTGGGGGAGAAGAGCTTCTGGAGGAGGATGGCGGTGAACTCCTCGCGCAGCGGATACCCCTGCGCGTTGAGCTTCAGGATGTGCGCGAGTCCGCGCTGATAGAAAGCGATCCACTTGTCGGTGTCGTAGTCCTGGCCTCCCTTCCGACGGACCGCGAAGCCATAGGGGCTCAGGTTGCGCAGGAAGATGGAGTGAAAGCCGAGGCGCACGTACTCGTCGATGATGTCCTCCACCCGGTCCAGGCTGGCGCGGGTGGTGGTCATGAGCGCGGAGACCGCGTGCTCGCCCAGGGCCTCCCGCGCGCGACGGATGCCGTCCACGGTCCGCTGATGGCTGTCCCCGCCCCTCACCGGACGCTGGGCGTTGTGCAGGGCCTCCGGCCCGTCAAGCGAGGTGGAGAGGAAGATGCCATGCGTCCGGCAGAACGCGAGGACTTCGTCCGACAGCCGGGACAGGTTCGTCGCGATGACGAACTGGAGGTCCCGGCGGTGCGTCTTGTTCATCTCCAGGGCGCGCTCGACGATGTGGCGGATGAGCCCGAAGTGGAGCAGCGGCTCTCCCCCCTGGAATTCAATCTTGAGCGCGGGTGAAGGGCTCTGGAACACCAGGGCCAAAGCCTTGTCCGCGTGCTCCGGCGTCATGTCGAACCGGCCCCGGTCCTCCACCTGCCGCGACACCTGGCAGTATTGGCAGGAGTGGTCACATCGCAGGGTGACCACGAAGATGTGCAAGCCGGTGAAGGCCGCCAGCTGTTCGGCCCGGGTCCGGTACTTGAGCGCCAGCAGGTCCAACGCCACGCGCGACTGGCGGTCGAACATGAAGTGCCGGGACTTGAGCGCCTTGTAGGCCGCGGAGTCCGGAGGCAGCGTGCGCTGGACGAAGGCGACCAGGTGCTCCCGGGAGAGCACCACATGCTCGCCCACGTCGTTGGTCATGACGTAGCGGCGGTCATCCAACGAGCTGAACCGGAAGGGCGCGAGCCGGTAGTCCTTGTCGGGCGCGAAGGCCGTGCGTTCCTGGAACATGGGGCGTCCCTCAGTCCCGCCGGATGAGGTCGGTCCGCGAGAAGGCCTGGGCGAGGATCAACGCCCGGACCGCTCGGGTCTCCTCCCCAATCTGCTCGCGCAGTTCCTGGTCCAGCAGCTCCTGGAAGTAACGGCGGACGATATCGAGCGCCTCCGCTTCGCGGGTGTCCGGCCGGAAGAGGCAGGTGACCGCGAGGCGGTGTTCCTCTGGAGCGCCCAGGACGGCCGTGAAGTGCTCCGCGAAGCGGTAGCTGGCCTTCTGCACGGCGGTGAGCCGATAGACACGCAGGTCGAGCGCGAGACGGACACGCCCGTCCTGGAAGACCATCGCGCCCTCAGCGCACGGCGAAGCGGTGGTACTACCACTCAAGCTTCACCTCGCCCGTCTGCCCTTCGAGCAGTTCGACCTCGATGGTGACCTGCCCGAGGAAGCGATTCTCCACGCGCACGGAATGCGTCCCCGCTGGCAGCTCCATGGGGGCCGTCGCGTCCTGCCCCGCCGCCTTGCCGTTCACGAAGATCCGACCACCCGGGAACGCCACGAAGGAGACACGGGCAGGATTGGGAAGAGCACGAACCGGAGGCGTCGCCGTCTTTGCCGGCTCAGGTGAGGTGGACGAAGGGCTGGGAGTAGAGGCCCGGGAGGGGGCGGGCGGTTCGTAGCTGGGGATGTAGCCCCGGCTGGAGCCGCCACCGCGGCCAGAGTAGTGGCTGCGATGCGAGGAATGGGAGCGGTGCGAGCGATGCCCCGCGAGCAGGACCGGAGCTCCGTCGGACGGTTCCACCAGGAGGAGCTCGTGATGGGAATCCTCCTCTTCCCGGCGACGAAGTGGATCCCTGGACGTCTCCGTGCCCTGGGCGAGGAGGCCCGAAGGAGCGGCACCGCTGATCAAGGCGAGCAGCGCGGAACCGACAGAGAGCAGGCCCGGTGGTTTAGAGGTCATGGCTTCACGTTCCCCACACGCAGCTCCATCAAGTCCGAGTTCCTCCACCGGGCGACGATGGGGATTTCGCCCACCTTCCAGGTCGACGTCGTGGGCCCCCTGCCCCCTTCCCGAACCGGTGGTGCGGGAAGGGAAGCGGGCTGCCCGAGGGCCTGGGACAGCAGCGCCGCGGTCTCCTCCGCCTGCTCGGGGGCATTGAGCACGCGGTCCTTCAGTGTCCGGCCCACCAGATAGACCCCCACACAGCGCTCGGACTCCATCGTGCAGTGGAGCGTCATCGAGCGCGACGCCCAGGTGAGGATGCTCGCGGATGGATCCGTCGTGACGTGGAGCAGCTGGATGACCACCGCGCGCTCAGCGCCCACGAGGGGAATCTTGCGGCGTTCGTCCCGAGCCCAGCGGGCCGCCTCCTCGGCCCTGGCGAGGACCTCATCCACGCGCTGAAGCCAGACGCTCGTGGACTCTCCCGTCCGGCTCGGAGGAGTCAGCGCATCCATCAAAGCCTGGCGCGCTTGAGTGTCCTGCTCCTCGGCGGACGCCTGTGCATCGCGACCCGCCTTCCAGCGGTCAGGCCCGGCCCCCCACGACAGTGGCCCCATGAAGAGGAGCCCTCCCGCCCCCAGGAGGGCCATCCATGTCTGGAGACTGCGTCTGTCCATGGTCATCCACATACCCCGCTTTGACGACGGAGGAATGTTGCCGGAACAGATACCGGATGAACATCCCTCCATCGAGGGAGGGAGGGAGACCGCGAGGCGGAGTCCCCCTACCCGCCCGCGGAGCACTTCTGCGGGCAGCTGGCGCCGATCCGCTCATATCGATCTATGCCTGCGTCATCGCGTCCTGCAGACAGTTGCCCAGGTTCACGCTGCATGCCTCCAGGCACGCCTCGACGGGGTTCAATGCCTGCTCCTCGGACTGGAGGGTCACGTCCTATCCCCGGCGGGACCGCCGCAGCCCATCAGCAATCCCACCACTCCCGGTTTGGAGGTTGATACCGCCTTGCCTTGCCTTGCCTGGACATCAGCGCTTTGATGAGCGCCCACTCCACGAGCGTTCCCTTCGGCAGGAACCGGCGCGCGAAAACGCCCCGTCCCTTTCCAGGAACGAGGCGCCATTCGACATTAGGGCGGGAGGGTGCCTGCACGAACCCAAGCACGTCTCCGTCTCACAGGGAGGCGGGCGCCTCTTCCACGCTCCGGACGCGGTTGGGACGGCGCTCGGGGACGGGCGCGACGCCGCCCTGCCACTCCCAGTCCACGCCATTCCACAGCTGCTCGCACCAGCGCAGGTCCGTGGCCAGCTCCCGCGCCTTGGCGCCATGGGCGATGAGCGCCCAGCCCAGCCGGGACTGCTTGCACTCGCCGCTCTTGAACTTCAGCAGCCGGCGCTGCCCCCGGGCCTCGGCGCGCTCCGCTTCCCAGAGCGCCTGGTTCCGCAGGCCGTCCCCCTGGGCATCCACCCCGTTCCACTCACACCACGCCAGCACGTCCTTCAGTCGAACCAGCTTCGATCCCCGGGAGAGTTCCGTCACGGCCGCGACAAGAAGGTCGGGGGTGATGACACGCATGCGTTGGGGCCTCCGGTACAGAGCGACGAAGGACTCCAACCTACAGCGTAGGAAGTCACGGAAGGCCTCAGCTCCTCCATGCGTTTGTCATGGTTCTGTCATGGATCAGGGCCCTGACGCAGGCAGGCAAGCGTCAGGGCCTCTTCGCCGGAGGCTGCGCCGGCGCGGGCGGTGTGGCGGCCTTGGCCTTGGAGTAGGTGGCGATGCGGTTCGTCACCTCGCCCATCAGGTCGTTGGGGATGGGGACGGAGAGGTTGTACTGGGCGATCTTCCAGCCGGACGCGTCCTTCACCAGCACGCCGCTGCCGCGCGCGGGGCCCAGGTTGGGCGTGTCCAGCGCCTCGTCGAACCAAGCCACCTGGCCGTCCTTGGAGAAGAACACGTTGCGGGACACCGACTTGAACGACCAGGCCTGGCCCTTCGTGAAGTAGGGCTTCGCCCAGGCGCGGAACTGGTCCACCGTCCAGCGCTCTCCCCCGTCCGTGCCCATGAAGACCGCGTCCGGCGTGAAGAACGCGAAGTAGCGCGCCTCGTTCGCCACCGCCGCCGCGCGGTGCCAGTCGTCCAGCACCCGGGCCACCGCGGCCTTCGGATCGGCCGGCGCCTGGGCCGGGGCCGGCGCCGCGACGGGGTTGGCGCCGAGCGCCAGCAACAACCAGGTGACGGATGCCATCGGGTTCACCTCGACGAAAGGGGGGTTCGCGGTATGAAGCGGCAGACATGCCCCCAGGTCAAGGCATGCGACACAAGGTGGTGGTGGCGTGGTGCTCGAAAGTTTCCAGGTGGGCGCGGGCGACGTGCCCACGGTGATGCTGCACGGCTTCCTCGGGACGGGCCGCAACCTGCGCTCGCTGGCCGTCGCGTGGACGAAGGCGGATCCGCGCCGCCGCATCCTGCTGCCCGACCTCACCGGCCACGGCACCTCGCCCGCCCTGCCCCCGGACGCGGACCTGACCACGCTCGCGCGCGATGTCGTGGACACGCTCGACGCCCAGGGCTTCACGGGCCCCGTGGACTGGGTGGGCCACTCGCTGGGCGGCCGCGTGTCGCTCGCCGCCAGCCTGGAGGCCTCCGAGCGCGTGCGCGGCGTGGCGCTGCTCGACATCGCGCCGGGCCCCGTGCCGCTGGACCTGTCGGAGAGCGGCTACGTGCTGGACATCCTCCTGAAGGCCCCGCCGCGCGCCGACAGCCGCAAGGCCCTGCGCGCGAGCCTCACCGGCAACGGCCTGTCCGAGTCGCTGTCGGACTGGCTCCTCATGAACCTCGCGCCGGACGGTGACGGCGTGCGCTGGCGCTTCGACCGCGACGCCCTCCAGCGCCTCCACCGCCGCGTCAACGGCGAGGACCTCTGGCCCGCCGTGGAGCGCCCCGTGCACCCGCCCCTGCGCTGCCTCCGGGGCGGGCGCAGCCGGTACGTGTCCGAGGAGAGCGCCCGGCGCCTGGAGGAGGGCGGCTGTCCCGTGGCCCTCCTCCCGGACGCCGGCCACTTCGTGCACGTGGACAGTCCCCAGGGCGTGCTCGCGTGGCTGATGGCGACCTGATGGAAGCGCACACCGTCCTGTTCGTCTTCATCGCCGTGGGGCTGGACGGGCTGGCCGGGCTCGCGGGCGGGGTGCTGTCCGAGCGCTGGCTCCAGCGGCGGCTGCCCGCGCTGGTGGCCTTCGCCGCCGGCACGTTGTTGAGCGCCGTGTTCCTGGAGGTGCTGCCGGAGGCGGTGGAGGCCCGGGGCAACACGGCCTTCACGTGGGCCTTCGCCAGCTTCGTCGCGCTGGCGCTCCTGGAGTGGGCGCTGGGCCACCACCACCACCACGCGGAGGCCGCCGCCGGCCACGCGCACGGCCCTCACGCGCACCCGGGCGCGCCCACGCTGCCGGCCACGCTGCTCGCGTCGGATGCGCTGCACAACGTGGGCGACGGCGCGGCGGTGGCGGCGGCCTTCCTCGTGTCGCCGGAGGCGGGCTTCGCCACCGCGTTCGCCGTCATCGTCCACGAGCTGCCGCAGGAGGTGGGCGACTACGCGCTCCTGCGCGCCGCGGGCTGGTCTCGCGCGGGGG
>JAFADT010000184.1 GCA_023424585.1 Pseudomonadota bacterium | reverse complement strand
CCGGAGGGCCGCCCGATGGTGGCGCTCGTCGTCAGCCCGGACGGCACCCTCACCGCGGACGCCGCGCGCAAGAAGGGGCGGCCCGTCGTCTTCTTCCAGGGCGGCATCCACGCGGGGGAGATCGACGGCAAGGACGCCGGCTTCTGGCTCTTGCGCGACGCGCTCCAGCACCGGACCTCCGCGCCGGACCTGCTGAAGAACGTCACCGCCGTCTTCGTCCCCGTCTTCAACGTGGACGGCCACGAGCGCTTCAACCCCAACCACCGCCCCAACCAGGTGGGCCCGGAGGAGATGGGCTTCCGCGTCACCGCGCAGAACCTCAACCTCAACCGCGACTACGTGAAGGCGGACGCGCCGGAGATGGTGCTGATGCTCCGGTACCTCAACGCGTGGGACCCGCTCGTGTACGTGGACCTGCACGTCACGGACGGCGCCAAGTTCGAGCCCGACGTGTCCGTGAGCCTGGAGCCCCAGCAGTCCGGCCCGCCCGCGCTGCGCGAGCGGGGCGTGAAGCTGGTGGACGAGCTCTTCAGCGGCCTCACCGCCCAGGGACACCAGCCGCTGCGCTTCTACCCGTCCTTCCTCAAGGACGACGACCCCACCAGCGGCTTCGCCTACGGCGTCCCCCCGCCGCGATTCAGCCAGGCCTTCTGGTCCGTCCACCACCGCTTCGGCGTGCTGGTGGAGACGCACTCCTGGAAGAGCTACGCCGAGCGCGTGAAGGCCACGCGCGACGTGCTGGAGGGCCTCCTGCGGCTCGTGTCCCGCGACGGCGCCGCGCTCCTGGCCGCCGTGAAGGCGGAGGACCAGAAGGCCACCTCCGGCCAGGTGCGCGAGGTGGTGCTCGGCTGGGAGAACACGCCCCGGCGCGAGGCCATCGAGTTCAAGGGCTACGCCTACGAGCGCCTGCCGTCGGACGTCTCCGGCCAGCCGTCCATCCGCTACGACGACACGAAGCCCCAGACCTGGAAGGTGCCATACGCGCCGGACATCCAGCCCGCCGTCACCGCGACGCTGCCCGCGGGCGGTTACCTGGTGTCCGCCGCGCACGCCGCGTGGGTCGCGCCCAAGCTGACCGCGCACGGCATCGCGTTCCAGCGCCTCACCCGCGCGGTGCCCGCCGCGAAGGTGGAGTCGTTCCGCTCGACGGACTTCCAGTTCCAGGCGCGCTCCAACGAGAGCCACCAGGGCCTCACCGCGAAGGGCGGGTGGAGGCCGGACACGCAGGACCTGCCCGCGGGCACGCTCTACGTGCCGGTGGCGCAGAAGAACGTGGAGCTGGTGGCGCACCTCTTCGAGCCCGCGGGGCCGGACTCGCTGCTGACGTGGGGCTTCTTCAACGCCCACTTCGAGCAGAAGGAATACATCGAGGACTACGTGCTGGAGCCCTTCGCCCGGGAGCTGCTGGAGAAGGACGCGGGCGTGAAGGCCGCCTTCCAGGAGCGGCTGAAGGACCCGGCCTTCTCCAGGGATCCGCGCGCCCGCCTGCGCTTCTTCGCCGAGCGCCACCCGTCCTGGGACGAGCGCCTGGGCCTCTACCCCGTGTACCGCGCCGCCAGCGCGCCGGCGAGCCTGGCGCCGGTGAAGTAGCCACGCGGCAGGAAGAAGCCCCCGGCCCGCTTCCCCCGTGAGGGGGCGTCGCGGAGGCGGGGGCTTCGAGGTCACCGCCGCGCTTCCGGCCCATGAGGCACCGGGAGCGCGTCTTCATTCGGGCCTAGCCGATGGGCTTCTCGCAGACGCACGCGCTGACGTTGCAGGTGAAGCCCGGCGCGCAGCCGCCGCAGTCCGGCTTGCAGACGCAGGCGCACAGCTCCGCGTTGGCGCCGAAGCCGGTGCCGCAGTCGAGCGCGCCCGTGTCGCAGACGCAGCCGCAGGCGTTGTTGTCGAACTTGTAGCCCGCCGCGCAGGTCGCGGACTGCACGCAGCTGCACGAGCAGGAGTTCGTGTTGCACGTCTCGAAGGTGCCGCACGTGCCGCCGCAGTCCGGCGCGCAGGTGAAGTCACACACCGCGCGGTCCGTGTTGCACACCTGACCCGCGGGCGCCGTGCCGCCGCAGTCCGCCGGGCACTCGCACTTGTCCGTGGTGCGGTTGCAGACGAGCTTGCCGGCGCAGAAGTCCGGGTCGTTCGGATCGTAGTACTGCGTGTCGGACGCGCACGGCGGCGGGTTGCCGTCCGGCTTGGTCGTGCGGTCGATCCAGTAGCGGTAGGACACCGCCGCCTGCGTCACGCCGGACTGCTTCGGACGGCACGCGCCGTAGAAGGACACGGTGCGGTTGATGCCGTCCACGTCGAAGCCGTTGGTGCGGCTGCGCGGCAGGTCCCCGATGCTGGGGCACGCGGCCGGATCCACCACCTCCGCCACCGCCACCTTCAGCGAGGCGCCAATCGGCGGCTTGAGCGTCTTGTAGCCCACGGAGGCGATGACGCTGTCCACGATGGCGTTGATGGTGTTCGTGATGGAGGTGTTGTCCCGGATGCTGCCGGACACGCCGCCCGTGGCCTGGATGACGTCCAGGTGGCGCGGGTTGGTGTTGTCCTCACCCGAGTAGCACTGGCCGCCGTCTGGCGGGCAGATGATGCCGTGCACCTGGATGGGCTGGCCCGTGGGGTTGCTCGTGGTGCCGGACGTGGTGCCGGTGTTGAGGAAGTACGCCGAGTAGTTGGCCACCGTGTCCGTGGACTGGTCCTTCACGTCCGTGAGGATGACCACCACCACCTTGGCGCCCGGACGGATCTTCGTCTCCGCGCCGCCCGTGGACGCGGCCATGTCGTTGATGGCCTTGCGCGCGGCCTCCAGCGGGCGCTCGCTGCCGTCGCCCTTCAGGCCCACCCAGCAGTTGGTGTCCGCCGTGCAGGTGGTGTTGGCCAGCGGCGTGTACGTCGGGTTCTGCGTGGTGCCGCCCTTCACGGCGCACACGCTGTTGTGACACACCGCGTTCTGGGTCAGCCATGCCTTGAACTGGTCGATGTTGGTGGTGAAGGGGCGCAGCACGTTGCGGTTGGCGCTGTTGCCCACCGTGTAGCTGGTGGTCACCATGGACACGCGCCAGTCCAACGTCGCGTTGCCCAGCTTGTTGGCCACCGCCGTGCCCGCGTTCGCCAGCGACGTCTGCGACGACGCCATGGAGCCGGAGTCGTCCACCACGAAGAGGAAGTCCACCACGGCCGTGTTGCCGGTGAAGACCTCGCACTGCACCGCGTCCGCGTCACCGAACTGCGCCAGCGCGGAGCCGCCCGCCGTGTCCGCCGTCGTGAAGAGACTGCCCGCCTCGTTGTAGCGGGCCGCCGGGGTGATGGCGAGCACCACCACGACGCTCTGGTTGGAGCGGTGCACGTACTGCGCCTGGATCTTGAACGGGCCACTGATGCCGGCCGTGCCGCCGAGCGCCTCCGTGCTGGAGGGCACCAGCTGCCGCGCCAGCGAGTTGGTGAACGTCTTCAGATCCGCCGTGCCGGCCAGCGCGTAGCGGGAGACCGCCGCGGGGAAGCCGTCCCAGGTGGTGAACGTCTGGGTGAACTCCACGTCCGCCGGCGCCAGGAGCCCCGTGCCGGTGCGAATGCCCGACTCGTCGGCCGAGGGCGTGGTGGAGCTGCCCACCTGAGCGCGCTTGTAGGCGATGAACGTCACCTGCTTCGTGTCGTCATAGCCCAGCACGCCCACGGTCTGGCCGTTGGCCTTCAGGTTGATGAGGTTGGCGCTCTTGAACGTGTTGGGCAGCGCGAGCCGCATGTCCGCGCCGCTGTCCTCCTTGAAGGTCACGGTGCGCAGGTTCTGCACGCTGCACGCCTTGCCCGCGGGCGTGGTGGACGCGCCGTCCTTGGGGTCCAGCGGGTTCAGCTCGCCCGGATCCACGCGGCCGTTCTGGTTGGAGTCCTCCGCGCCGTCGGGGATGCCGTCGCCGTCGGTGTCCGCCTTGTTGGGGTCCGTCTTCGTGGCGGGGTCCGCGTCGCCCACGTAGCCGCAGTTGTTGCGCGGGGCCGCGGCCGTCGTCACGCCGCGCTCCACGCCGTCGAGCAGGCCGTCGCCGTCCGTGTCCGGGTTGGTGGGGTCCGTCTCACCGGGGTCCACCTGGCCGTTGGAGTTGGGGTCCTCCCCGAGGAAGCCGTCGCGGCCGGCGCCGTCCTGGAGCCCGTCGCAGTCGGTGTCCGTCAGGCGCGGATCCGTCTCACCGGAGTCCACGCGGCCGTTCTTGTTCGTGTCCTCCACGCCGTCCGCCACGCCGTCGCCGTCCGTGTCCGGGTTGTTCGGGTTGGTGCCGGTGGCGATCTCGACGGCGTCCGGGATGCCGTCGAAGTCCGCGTCGGGGATGGACGCGGCGCAGTCCGCCTTGCGCGGATCCGTCTCGCCCGGGTCCACCTTGCCGTTGTGGTTCACGTCCTCGGCGCCGTCCGAGCAGGTGTCGCCGTCCGAGTCCGGCTTGAGCGGATCCGTGCCCGTCTGCTTCTCCAGGCCGTCCGGCAGCCCGTCGCCGTCGGTGTCGCGCAGGCGCGGGTCCGTCTCACCCGGGCTGACCGAGCCGTTCTTGTTCGCGTCCTCCTCGCCGTCCAGGAGGCCGTCACCGTCGGAGTCCGCGGTGTTGGGGTCCGTCTCCGTGGCGTCGCGCCTGCCGTTGCGGTTGGCGTCCTCCAGGCCGTCCGGCAGCCCGTCGTCGTCCGTGTCCGCCTTCACCGGCGAGGTGCGCGTGCTGGGGTCCAGGTCCGGGTAGAAGGAACAGTTGGGGTCCACGCTGGACGTGCGGCCCACCTCCACGCCGTCGCGGATGCCGTCGCCGTCCGTGTCGCGCAGGCCGGGATTCGTCTTCAGGCCGCCGGTGTAGACCGTGGAGAACTCCTCCTGGTCCGTCAGGCCGTCACAGTCCGAGTCCTTCGTGGCGTTGTTCGGATCATACGGGTCGGTGTCGACTTCGCCGGGATCGGGATCCGGGTCGACGATGACGCCGGCGTCCTCGACGTAGCCGGCGTCGAAGCCCGCGTCGATGCCGGCGTCGGAGCCTCCGTCGTTGGTGGGGTTGGGGTCAGTGCCAGGGCCAGGGCCAGGGTCCGGGTCGGTGCCACCGCAGCCCGCCATGAGCGTGGCGGCGAGCAGCGTGCCGGAGAAGAGTCGGATCCAATTGCGCATAACGGGTCTGCACTCCGGGAAGGGGGGTTACGGAGAACACCCACAGCATAGAGGGAGGCGCGTCTGATTCCGATGTAGGTACGCCCTGGGATGGAGAGGTCATTCGCCATTCGTAAATTTGGCGTTCAGTGCTATGGCCTGTTTCCGACTGCACTGTCTTTACGGGGGCCAGGAGGGCTCGGTTATCGTCCGCCCCGTGCCTGTGTTCGGTCTTGCGGCGGTATGGGGGGAAGCGGCTTCGCCCGAGAAGGCGGCGGCCGTGGTGGAGGGATTGAGCGCGCTCTTGCCGTCCGCGCAGTCGATGCAGCTCCTGGTGGCGTTTCGCGACGACGCCGGCGCGCTGGAGGTGAAGGTGGAGGTGCCGGGCTATCCGCGCGCGGCGGTGGAGCGGCTGGGCGAGGA
>JAFADT010000181.1 GCA_023424585.1 Pseudomonadota bacterium | reverse complement strand
GAGGTCCGGTGGGCGCGAGCCGGGGTGGCTCCGCGAGCGCTCGACCGAAGTGGTAGCGCGCCTCCGCGTGGACGCCGAAGGACGCGCCTTCCGCGCTCGCCAGCAGCACGAGGTCGTCATCGGGGCTCGCGCCGTCTGGCAGCCCCAGGGTCCAGGGCACCTCCCGCGTGTCGCCGTTCAGGACGAAGGGCGACGTGGGCCCTTCTCGGAGGACTGTTCGCGGCGGTAGGCGCAGGGTGACCTGCACGGGCGCGGTGAAGCCCGGGCTCCGCTCCAACCGCGCGATGAGCCGCACCGTGTCCGCGCTGGCGTCCACCACGCTCCAGGAGACGTGCAGCGGCGCGGGGATGCGCGCCGTGGCGGGAGGCACCGTGGACGGCGGCGACGCGCTGTCCGTCGCGGAGACGCCGTCCTCCGGGCCCTGCTGGGGTTCAATGGCGCGGGGGGCTGTCGTCTCCGTGGGAAGCGTCTTCACCAGCACGGGCCGCGAGCCGTGACGCTCGCGCGACTTCAGGCTCCACGCGTCCAGGCCGTGCGCGGAGAGCGCCACCGACCGCGCGGACGCGAGGGGCGTTGGCGCGGACGCGTGGACCGGCTTCCGCTGGGCCTGGGGAGGTGACCCGGAAGGCCGTGGCGGCTTCTTGCGCCGCACTCGGTCCACGCTGGATGCCATGCTCGCGGACAGGGCTCCGACGAGCGCCAGCGCCAGCACGGCCCCCACCACGCGTTTCCGCATCAAGGGGCGCAGGAGGGACCGCCGGCTGCGCTGCATCCAACGGGGGAGCGTCATGGGCACAGGGGCTCGTGGCTGGGGTACGGGAAGGCGGAGGCGGGTTCGGTGGCCGCGTCCACCAGGGTGCTCGGGAAGCCCTGGCACCTGAGCGCGTCCAGGAAGTCCGCGAGACACGGTGACGGCCTGCCGGTGTCCACCACGTCCGTGAGCGCGCCCCGCTCATCGCGCTTCCAGGTGTGCCGCGTGTAGCCGCGGGCCCAGGGAGCGCTGTTCATCGCCGGCGTGACGAGCGCGTCGTAGAGCGGCTGGCTCGACCGGGTGCCCGTGGCCGTGCGGTAGAGGATGGCGGCCACCTCGTTCTCGTCCACGTTCTGGAGCAGGCCCTCCTGCGCGCGGGGCCGTGTCCAGGGGCTCACCGTGGAGGCTCGCGCGGACAGGTCCACCCAGAACATCGTCCCGCCCTGCCGGTCGAAGTAGCGGGGACTGCGGCGAGCGTCCGCGCTGAACCACGTGGCCCAGCCCTCGCTCCACGCCTGCCCCGGGAAGGTGGGCACGCCCACGTAGTGCGGACCGCCCTCCTCCGGGGGGGTGCCCCGGCTGGCCATCACCCAGTGCCCCAGCTCGTGCATCACCATCGCGTCGGACCACCACGCCGCATCCGAGTCCCCCGGCAGCCACACCTGCGACTCCCAGCTCCGTCCCACCGCCGTCACCGGCCAGGGCGCGAAGCACGCGCCGCAGGACCACGTCGTCTCGAAGCCCAGCCACGCCACCACGGACAGGCCGTCGCGTCCGTCGTAGCGCTCGCGCATCCGGCGCCACGCCGTGCCCAGCACGTCGAACACCGCGGCCGCGCCAGAGCCCTCGGACTCCGCGAGGGTGAACACGGGCTGTTCGGACAGCTCGCGCGTCGTGCGGGACCAACTCCAGATGCGAGCGGCGTCTCCCGGCGACGTCTTCACGGACTGAGCGCCAGGCAGGCCTGGGTCCGCCACGGCGTAGGCCACCGCGCCGTCCCGCCCTCGTCCGGCGGCGTATACGACGATGCGGTCGTCCTCGCCGGGAGAGGGCTGCACCTTCAGCGTGAAGCGGCCGTCATCATCCGTCACCTGCGAGTCCAGCACCTTCGAGCCCTGGAACGACACGATGAGGAAGCCACGCGCCGGCACCGGCTCCAGGTCCGGCGTCCACGCGCGGAACTCCGCATCCGGGAAGCGGCGCGCGTAGCGCACCGAGCCGCTCAACGTAGGCCCGGGCCGACCACAGAAGCCCCGACCGGGAGCGGCTTCACAATCCACGTCACAGGATCGCGCACCCCACCGGCCATTCGTGCACAGCTGCAACGCGCGGGACTCGGTGCACCGAGAGACGCCGTCGACACACACGGTGCCTGTGACACAGGCAACAACGGGAGACTCGACACAGACCGTGTCCTCCGCGCAGTCCTCCCGGTGCACGGCGCCCCCTGCACAGCGCTCCAGCACCCGAGGCCCCAGACACCGCGACGGCGCGGGGAGCTGATCACACTCGAGCGCGGGCCGGACGGTCTCCTCGGGAAGCGAGGTGACGCAAGCCGCGCAGGCCGTTCCCTCGCAGTCAGCGGCACAGGACCTCAGCTCGACGCCCGAATCACAGCCCGCGAGCGCCAGCGCCACGAACGCTCCGCTCCACGCCCAGAACCCGCGTCCCACCTGGAGGAAACCTCGTTCGAGCCAGCGCCCCACAGCGGGGCTGGATGCGCACGCGAGGACAGCACGCCCCCTTTGAACCCAGGCAGAGCCAGGAGGGCGATGGACCCCCTGCCCGCCCGCTCTCCGGACCCTGAAAACCGGTCCTGCTGTCGGACAGGTTTGGACCGGCGCGGCCACGACTGGCGCTTCATTCGGGACGCGGGCACTTGTCCGACTGTCGGACAGGTTCTGGACGACCGCGTCCGGCGGGTGGGGGGAGGGCCGAAGGAGTCCTCCGGGCTCAGCGGGTTGTCGGCTCGGTGCGCGCGAGGAACGCGGCCAGCAGGGCCCGCCGCTCCTCCTCCCCCAGCACTCCATCCAGCGCGGGGAACAGGTACGTCTCCTCTCGCAGCGAGTGGTGGTGCTCCAGGTGCTTGAACGTGCTCTCCATGTCGAACACGCGGAGCACGGCGCGGCGGTAGTCCGGTGCGCTCGCATCCAGCGCGTCCACGGCCTCCTGGCACTTCGTCAGCAGCTCCCGCATGCGCTGGTGCTCGCTGGTGAAGAGCGCTGGCGCGGCGCCCCGGATCCTTCCGGCGCGCGGCAGCTCCGGCAGCAGCAGCGCCTCTTCCGCCTCCAGGTGTCGCGTCAGCTCCTCGCGATACCGCGCCAGCCGTTCGCGCGCGGCGGGGAGGTCCATGCCCATCAGCGCCTCCTGATGCTGGAGGAACAGCTCCTCCAGCTCGCGGTGGAGCGCGCCGAGGCTGACGAAGTCGGAGGGCCCGGACATCCCAAGCCCTTCAGTGCACCTTGTCGTCGCGCACGTGGGCTTCGCGGGCCACGCGCGGACGCGGCGTCACCATGCGGGCCACGCCGAAGTAGAGCTGCTCCTCCGTGTAGACCTTGCGCACACGGCGGTGCGACGCGCGCGGGTGGTAGGCCGGGCCCGGACGCTCCAGCCACTGGAGCACCCGCACCTCGCCCGTGTGGGCCAGGGCCGCGAGCAGCGCCTCCGGACACAGCTTCAGGTAGCGGCGCACCAGCGGCCGCAGGCGGCGCCCGAACTCCGCGCCCAGCTTCGCGTGGCGGCGCCCCGCGTGGAGCGTGCCGTCGAAGCGCAGCGAGATGTGGAAGAGTTCGTGCATCAGCGTCTCCAGCCGCGACTTCGCGGTGGAGCCCCGGAAGAAGAGCGGTCGCAGCGTGATGCAGTACAGGATGCGGCGGCCCCGGATGCGCACCACCGGCTTACGCCGCCCCGCCTTGTCGATGCTCTTGCCCCCCTTGAAGCACAGGGGCTTCACGGTGCCTCGCGACGCCCGGCGGGCCTCGCCCGCGACGATGAGGATGCGGCCCACCTTCACGTGGCTGAACTCGGGCATGCGCGCGGAGATGTCCCGGATGAGGGAGCGCAGGGTCCGGTTGAAGTTGGGACGTCGGGGAGCCACGGTTGGTGGACAGTCTAGCGGAAAACCCCTTGGGGCCAGGCCTTGCCCTCCCCAATATGTCCTTTGTGAATCGCTCGACCTGCCTGATGGCCCTGGTGTCCGCGCTGATCGCCCTCAACTTCGGGTGTGCCTCCGCCCCGGTCCGCTCCGGCGGCCCCCCCGCCCTGACGGCCCAGGAGACCACCGTCGTCTCCCAGGGGCTCACCGACGCCTCCGTGCGCTACACCGGACAAATCACCGGCACCGCCAACGGCGTCGTGGAGCGCGCCGACTATGAGCTCGTCGCCGACGGGCAGGTGGTGAAGACGGGCTCCGCGAAGCTGGGGGTGCCGTTCGCGCCGGGCACGCCCGCGGACTTCTCCATCGAGGAGAAGTCCGCCTACGTGAAGGGCCCGGAGGACCTGGCGCGGCTGAGCGCCCAGAGCGGCACGGTGCTCATCGCGCTGCGCGGCACGCTGGTGGTGCGCACGGGCGACAGCGAGGACACCCTGCCCTTCGCCGCCAGCCGCGCCGTGCGCGTGCCCCGGCTGCCGGAGATCATCGTGGAGAGCCTGGACGCCGCCCGCTACTCGCCGGAGGAGGTGCAGATGAACCTGCGGCTGGGCGTGCGCAACCCGAACCCGTTCCCGCTGCGGCTGGACTCGCTGACCTACCAGGTCGCCGTCGCGGACCGGCCCCTGGAGGAGGGCACCGCCGCCCAGGCGGACACGGTGGATGCGTCCGCCACGGGCGTGTACCCGGTGGAGGTGGCGGTGACGGCCCAGTCCTGGGGCCCGGGCGTCAAGGCGCTCATCGGCAAGGGCGTCCTGCCCTACAGCGTGAAGGGCGAGCTGAAAGGGCCCATGTTGCAGGTCCCCTACGTCCTCAAGGGTGACGTGAAGCTGAACGTGTCCCGCTAGACTGGCGCGCACGCGTGCCCATCTACCTGCTGAGTGACGACGAGCCGGAGCTGTTCCCCCCGCCCTCCAAGGCGGACAAGAGTGGCCTGCTCGCGGTGGGCGGCGACCTGCGCCCGGAGCGGCTGGTGGCCGCGTACTCGCAGGGCATCTTCCCCTGGTACAGCGAGGGGCAGCCCATCCTGTGGCACTCGCCCGACCCGCGCTTCGTGCTGGAGCCGGACAAGATTCACGTGGGGCGCTCGCTGCGCAAGGTGATGAACCGGGGCACGTACACGGTGCGCTACGACACGGCGTTTCCCAAGGTCATCGACGCGTGCTCGCGCGTGCACCGGCCGGGGCAGGACGGCACGTGGATCACCGACGCGATGAAGCAGGCGTACATCCGGCTGCACGAGCTGGGGCTGGCGCACTCGGTGGAGGCGTGGGACGGCGAGGTGCTGGTGGGCGGGCTGTACGGCGTGTCGCTGGGCGCGGCGTACTTCGGGGAGAGCATGTTCGCGCTGGCGCCGGACGCGTCGAAGGTGGCGTTCGCCACGGCGGTGGAGCGCTTCAAGGGCTGGGGCTTCCAGCTCATCGACTGCCAGGTGGAGACGGAGCACCTGGAGCGCTTCGGCGCGGAGTCCTGGCCGCGCAAGCGCTTCCTGACGGCGCTCGCGCAGGCGCTGAAGGAGCCCACACGGCGTGGGCCGTGGATTGAGTAGGCTTTGCGGATGGACGTCCACTACACCTGGATTGGCTCCCCTCCGGCGGACCGGAATCGAGACCTCAACGCACCGAAGGCGCTGGCGGCACGCTGCTCGGGCCAGAGCGTCAAGATCTATTTCTGGTGCCTCGACGCGCAGGTCGCGGCGTATGAGCGAGACTTCGCCGCGCACAAGAACGTCACCGTGCGAGGTGGTCTGCGACGGGGTGGGCTGAGCCCATGGAGCACTACCTGCTACCTCGGACCATGGCTGATCCCGCCCCTCTCACTTCGCGCATGGAAAACAGCGTGCAATTCGCGTGGATGAAGTCTTGTCCCTGATGTTCACCCGCGCCTCTTGCTATTTGCTGTTTCGACCGAGCAACAAGGAAGTCGCCCCAGATCGCCCCTGTATCTCGGAGATACCCCACTCACCATCTATCGCCCGCAAGATGTCTGACGTCAAAGTCATCACTTCGAGTGGATCTCCTATCGATGGATGCGCAGAACGAATCACCACGACAACTTTCCTTCCCATCATCCTGGCGACTCTAGGGAAGCCTTGCTCCCCGAACCTCCCCAACAAGCCCTCAATATCAGCTATCGACGGGGCTTCTCGCTCAAGGACAATGGACCATGCCCGGTCGACCAGTCCTGGCGCCCCAGGCACAGCCTCGATTTCCGGCCACACGTTCTCCACAAGCCCCATTCGTCACTCCTAAGTCCAAACGGGAGAAGAGCCGTCCCTCCCCTGATGCATCCCCTTGTTTATAGGACGGCGTAGACCTCGCGGAAGAACATCTGCTCAAGGACGAGTTCGCCGAAACGCCTCATGAGAGGCTCAAATTGATGGACTTTCATCATCGGCAGCGCGCCGTAGGAATACAGCCCCTGGTTGAAGAGCGAGTGGGTGCGTCTGGCTATGGTGTTCGCCTTGAGCGTCCTGTCCAAGCCGGTGTCCTCCGCGGCCGCACCGAGCAGGGTGAGCAGCGCCACGGCCATCGCGCTCACCAGCAGCAACCGGTCGCGCCGGTCCGGGTCCTTCAGACGAGCGGAGGAAAGGCCCATGCCGAATCTCCAGTCCTTCGTATCGCGGAAGCTCTCCTCAATCGAGAAGCGCCGACCGTAAAGTTTCACCACTTCCGCGGCGCTGGCTGCAAGACTCGTGGCCAGGCACCAGGCATCCTTCATCCCAAGTGCCTTCACCACCACGACGGCCGCGAGTCTGTAGCGCCGGCCTGTGACTGTCGCGTTCCTCAAAGCCGTCGCGCGTCCACTCCGGGGGACCCACTCGGCAGCGCTCCGCACGACGCCCTTCTCATCCTCGACGTGGATACACTCGCGGAAGCGGATGACGAAATCGAAGCCCAGTTCCGCCTTCAGCAACTCGTACAACTCGACATCCCCAAAGCCGCGGTCAGCCACCACCGTCACCTTGACTCCCTCTGGC
>JAFADT010000149.1 GCA_023424585.1 Pseudomonadota bacterium | reverse complement strand
CTTGTCGGTGAAGACCTTGAGCTCGGCGGCCATGGGGTAGAGCGCTTCCAGCAGCTGCGCGGCGGTGAGCTGCTGCGTGCCGCCCTCCGCCATCAGCTTCGCGGTGAGGGCGGTGAGGCCCTCCTTGCCCTTCGGGTCGTCGATGGAGCCCGTGTGGAAGACGAGCCGCAGGCTGACGAGCGGCGTCTCCGGCCGGGCCTGCACCACGAGCTGCATCGGCTGCGGCTGCTTCAGCGGCACCGCGGTCACGGCGCCCGGCTCCGGCTGCTGCTGCGGCGGCTCAGCGGGCGGGGGCCGCGGCGGGCTCTCGGGAGGGGGCTTCGGGGTGGAGGCGCAGCCGGCGAGCGACAGCGCGGCGGCGAGGAGGAGCGACACGGTGGCGCGGGTCTTCATCACGGCGTCCCTCCGGCGGCGGAGACCTTGGGGGTGAGGGTGAGGACGGTGAGGTTCGTGTCCCGGAGGTACTTCCGGGCGAACAGGGTGAGCTGCTGGGGCGTGACGGTGCCCAGGAGCTTCAGGTAGCTGGCGAGCGCGTCGGGGCGGCCCATCACGCCCGCGTAGAGGGCCAGGTCGATGGCCACGTCGCGCGGCGTCTCCAGGTCCATCAGCAGGCCGTAGCGCAGGTGGTCCTGGATGGCCTTCACGCGCGCGGCGTCCACCTTGCCGTCGGCCAGGGCCTTCACCTCGCGGCGCAGCACGGCGTCCACGTCGGCGCGGTCCTTCTCGTCCTGGAGGGTGACGTCGATGGGGAAGAGGTACGGGTCGCGGTGGGGCGTGGTGTAGACGCTCATCGACTCCACGGACTGCTTCTCCAGCACCAGCTCCTTGTACGCGGGGCTGGTGTCGCCCACGAGGTACTCGGCGAGGATGGCCTGGATGGAGGCGTCGGGCGTGTCCGCGCGGGCGGCGGGCGTGTGCCACGCGAGCACGTGGCGCGGCTGCGTGGGCTGCGGCCAGTCCACGTGGACGGCTCGCGGCTTCGTCTGCGCGGGCTCGGTGGGGATGGTGACGGTGGCGGGCTTGCGCCGCCAGGCGCCGTAGGCCTTCGTCACCTGCGAGACGACCTGCGCGTCGTCGAAGTCACCGACGATGAAGAGGGTGGTGTTGGCGGGCGTGTACCAGCGCTCGAAGAACGAGCGGCTGTACGCATACGCCTGGGGCATCGCCTGGATGTCGTCGTAGAAGCCGAGCGTGGTGTGCTGGTACGTGTGGCGGGTGAAGGCCGTCTTCGCCAGGGCCTCCTCCAGCTTGAGGTCCGGCCCCGCGGCGTTCTTGTGGTACTCGCCGAGGACGGCGAGCGCCTCCGTCTGGAAGGACGGCTCGGAGTACTCCAGGTTCTGGAAGCGGTCCGCCTCCAGGGCGATGAGCTTCTCCAGGCCGGCGGTGGGGCCGTACACCTGGTACACGGTGATGTCGTCGGTGGTGAAGGCGTTGTCGTCGAAGCCGTAGCCGCCGAGGAGGCGCTCGCGCTGGCCCTCGGGGTTCGCCTTCGTCCCCTTGAACATCATGTGCTCGAAGAAGTGGGCGAAGCCGGTGCGCCCGGGCTCCACCTCGTTGCGCGAGCCCACGCGCACCGCGGTGACGTACGCGACGATGCCGGGCGAGTTGAACGGCACGCGCACCACGGTGAGGCCGTTGGGCAGGCGCGTGGTGTGGAGGGTGTAGGGGAAGAAGCGGGAGGCGTCTGGAGGCTGCTGCGCCGACGCCGGCAGCGCCGGTATCAGGAGCAGCAGCAGGGGCAACAGGCGGCGCATGCGCGGACCCTTTCGGTGCCGGGACGCGCCCATCGCCTGGAGCGGACGGTCCCGAGGGGAGCGCGGGACCTTACGCCGGAGGTCGTCCGGGTGGGGGTGGCTTTCTGCCGGCGCCTGTCGTCTGTGCGCCAGTGCCGGGCCTCACACGGTGATGACGATCTTCCCGAAGTGGCCGCCGGACTCCAGGTACTGGAGGGCCTCGCGCGCCTGGGCGAAGGGGAACACGCGGTCGATGACGGGCCGGGTCTTCTCCTGGGACATGGCCTCGAGCATGTCCTCGAACATCTCGCGGCTGCCCACGTAGGTGCTGACGACGCGCAGGCCCTTGTTGCCGGTGGCGGCGGGGTCCGGCTTGCCGGGGGCGCCGGTGAGCAGGCCGATGAGCGCGATGTGGCCGCCCTCCCGGGTGGCCGCGACGGAGCGGGGCAGCGTGCCCGCGCCGCCCACCTCCAGCACGTGGTCCACGCCCTGGTTGCCGGTGAGGGTGTGCACCTCCAGCTCCCAGTCCGGCCGCTGGCGGTAGTTGATGAGCCCCTGCGCGCCCAGCGCCTTCGCGCGCTGGAGCTTGGCGTCCTGGCTGGAGGTGATGATGACGCGCGCGCCGAGGAGGCGGGCGAACTGGAGCGCGAAGATGGACACGCCGCCGGTGCCCTGCGCGAGCACGGTCTGCCCCCGCTTGAGGCCGCCCTGGGGGACGAGCGCGTTCCAGGCGGTGACCGCGGCGCAGGGGAGGGTGGCGCCCTCCTCGTAGGACAGCCAGTCCGGGAGGAGCACGAGCCCTTCGGCGTCCACGCAGACGTACTCCGCCAGGACGCCGGGGATGCTGCCGCCGAGCGCGTGGGCGACCTTCTCCGGGGTGCGCTCACCGTCGGTCCAGACCTGGAAGAAGGTGGGGGCGACGCGGTCGCCGGGCTTCACGCGGGTGACGCCGGCGCCCACGGCGACGACCTGACCGGCGCCGTCGGAGCATGGGATGAGGGGGAGCTTGAGGCCGGGGTAGGTGCCGCGGGCGATGATGAGGTCGCGGTAGTTGAGGGAGACGGCGTGGATGCGGACGAGCGCCTGGCCGGGGCCCGGTTGGGGCTGGGGCAGCTCCGCGAGGGTCCAACTGGAGGAGCCGGTGGGGGTCTGGAGCGCGTAGGCCTGCATGGAGGGGTCTCCGGTGGGGGCTGCCCGAGGGGCAGGCAGGGGAGGGGATGTCGCCGCCGCGACCGTCGGGACCTCAGGAGGATTGACGGAGGGCGTTCAGCGGTTAATGTAGGTCGAGTGCGGAGCCGTTGGGGCCGCATGACGTACATCGAACCGGGGGCGACCTGGCTTCGACGGGGGCAATGACGTTCGAGACGCGTGCCGAGCTTGTTGGGTGCTCGTAAAACTGCCGACAACAACACAAAAGCCAACGACAACGTTGAGCTCGCGCTGGCTGCCTAACTAGCAGTCTCTAGTGCGCGGTCCCCCTGCTCTCGGTCCGTGGGGTAGGGACAGGCCGTCATAATGCGGACTGGCCGCCAAGGGTGCCTGGGCCCGAGGTGGCGAGACCTTTCCAGGACCGGCATCGGGTATCCCGTCCGTGGGAGCCCCGGTGACGTAGCAAATCGCGGACTACGCACGTAGGGTCGAAGAGCCGACGGCTTTCGGACGCGGGTTCGATTCCCGCCGCCTCCACAGCAGAAGTAGCCGTAAGCATTGAGTGTTTCTCCTGACGTAGCAGCGACGTAGCAGCAACTGCACTCCCCGAGGGGTCCCATCCCTCGGGGAGGGTGAACTTGAGCATCGCGACCTGCTCGCACAGCGTGTGCCAGGGCGGCGTGGTGTAGGTGTCCACGATGTCGTCCCCTTCGGGCCCGTGGGTCACCCAGCGCAGCAGGTCCTTCTGGGCGCCGTCCGCGCGGGCGAGGGTGACGAAGGTGCGCCGGGCGTCGTGCTGCCGACGACGACGCAGCCCGAGCACCTCCAGGTCCTCCTGCAGGCGCTTGTAGCTGGAGGACGAACTGAGGCGACCGCCGTCCACGGACGGAATGATGTAGTCGTCCGGGCCGGGCTGGCGGCCGTAGCAGCGCGCCCAGCCCTCTTCCCGCCAAGCCGCGAGGATGCGCGCGAGGGTGGGGTGCACGGGCATCTCCCGGGCGACGCCCGTCTTCGTGGCGGGCTTAAGGACCTTCTTCTTCGGGTCCCAGCACGAGTCGATGACGAGCTTGCCGAGGGGCGTGACGTCGTCGAGCCAGTCGCGCCACGTGCGCGGGCTGATTTCGTTGATGCGCATGCCGCCGAGCTGCTCGACGGCGTAGAGGACGCGGTGGCGCTCGGGCAGGCGCATGTCGGTGATGAGTGCGAACGCCTCTTCGCGCTCGAAGATGGCGGTGCGGCGCCAGCGCAGGTCCTTGTCGCGCTTCTTG
>JAFADT010000118.1 GCA_023424585.1 Pseudomonadota bacterium | reverse complement strand
CGCCCGCCGCCGTGGCTCCCGTCGCCGCCCCCGCCGCGCCGGTGCGCCCCTTCGGCACGCTGCGGGAGCAGGCCGCCCGCCAGCAGGCGTGGCTCCAGGAGCGGCTGGAGACCGGGCTGCCCCAGCTCATGCGCAAGTACGGCGTGCGCATGTGGGTCGTCCCCATGCGTGAGTACAACGAGGACCCCGTCTTCAAGGCGCTCGTCGCCCCCACCACCTTCTCCGCCCGCCGCCGCACCATCTACGTCTTCTTCGACCGCGGCGCGGACAAGGGCGTGGAGCGGCTGGCGCTGGGCGGCAGCACCCAGGGCGGCCTCTATGAGGCCCGCCGCGCCCCGATGATGGTGGACCGCGGCGGCTCGCAGCGCGCCGCGGAGCTCCTGGGCCCCGAGCAGTGGCTGCTCCTCAAGCAGGTCGTGGAGGAGCGCAAGCCAGACTCCATCGCCATCGACGTGTCCCCCGCCATCGCCTTCGCGGACGGCCTCACCCACGGCGAGTACGAAGGCATGGCCCAGGCCCTGGGCCCCACCTGGGTGAAGCGCCTCAAGCCCGCCGGCGGCCTGCCCCTGGACGTGCTCGGCTGGAGGAGCGCGGACGAGGTCCGCTTCTACGCCGACCTCCAGCAGTACGCCTGGAACCTCATCCAGACCGCCTTCTCCAACGCCGTCATCACCCCCGGCACCACCACCACCCAGGACGTGGAGTGGTGGATGCGCCAGCGCCTGGCCGACGACGGCCTGGACACCTGGTTCCAGCCGGACGTGGACGTGCAGCGCCAGGGCGCCACGGACGAACAGCTGGGCGACAGCCCCGTCATCCAGCGCGGCGACGTGCTCCACTGCGACTTCGGCGTCACCGCGCTGCGCCTCAACACCGACACGCAGCACATGGGCTACGTGCTGCGCGATGGAGAGACGGACGCCCCGGAGGGCCTCAAGGCCGCGCTCAAGGCGTCCAACCGGCTCCAGGACATCGTCACCGGTGAGATCAAGCCGGGCCGCACCGGCAACGAGGTCCTGCGCGCCTCGCTCGCGCGCATGAAGTCCGAGGGCATCAACGGCACCGTGTACTCACACCCCATTGGCCTGCACGGCCACGGCGCCGGCCCCATGATTGGCATGTGGGACCGCCAGGAGGGCGTGCCCGGCAACGGCGAGCACAGGGTGATGCCCAACTCCTGGTTCTCCATCGAGCTGCAGGCCACCAGCCCCGTGCCGGAGTGGAAGGACCAGCCCGTGCGCTCCGCCCAGGAGGAGGACGTCGTCGTGGACGCGGACGGCGCCGTGCGCTGGGCGCTCCAGCGTCAGACGTCCTTCCACCTGGTGCGCTAGCGCGGCGCGCCCGTCATGGACTTGAGCAGCGTCACCAGCGCCTGCTTCTCCTCGCTGCTCAGGTCCAGCTTGACGATGGTCTCCGTGCGCACGCCGGCGAAGGTGCCCTCCGGGTCCCCGCCCTCGTTGTAGAAGTCGACCACGTCCTCCAGCGTCTTCTCCGCGCCGGTGTGCATGTACGGCGCGGTCAGCGCCACGTTGCGCAGGGAGGGCGTGCGGAACGCGCCCTCCACCTCCGTGGGCTTGCTCTGCGCCTGCGCCTTCAGCGTGGACAGCCGCGCCGCGTCCGTGCCGCCCGGCGCGTCGCTGTAGGCCCCCGCGGCGTTGAACTGCCAGGACACCAGCGCGTCCACCGCGTCCGCCTGCCCGCGCCGCCCCGCGCCGGAGTCCTTCACCCCCAGGTTGTGGAACTTGTCGTCCGACAGCGAGCGGCCCTTGTGGCACACCACGCACTGGCCCTTGCGCACGAACGTCTTCAGGCCCAGGTACGCCGGGTCCTTCTCCTGCGTGCCGGCCTCCACCGCCTGGAGGAAGCGCCGCACGTCCGCGTCGAAGGGCGCGTCGGTGCGGTTGAGCGTGCGCTGGTACGCCGCCAGCACCTTGCCCACGTTCGCCATCAGCCGGTCCGGGTCCGACTCGTCCGCGGGCGCCCTGCCGAACAGCTGCGTGTACGCCGTCGTGTACGAGGCCTCCGCCGCCAGCCGCGCGCGCACCACCGCCGCGTCCGAGTCCATCTCCAGCGGGTTCGTCAGCGGCAGCACCGCCTGCGACCAGAGCCGGTCCGCCCGGCCGTCCCACATGAACCAGCGGCTGTAGCCGATGTTCAGCAGGCTGGGCGGGTTGCGCTCGGTCTGGTGGCCTCCGCAGCCCTCCGCAGACGCCGTCTCCACCGTGTAGGACTCCCCCGTGTGGCAGCTCTTGCAGGACACCGTCCCGCAGCGCGACAGGCCCGGGTCCTCGAACAGCCGCTGGCCCAGCGCCGCCGCGTCCGCGTTGTCCGCCCACTTGTTGGTGGGGTCCGCCTCCGGCTTCGCGCTCTGCGTGTGCAGGGAGCTCAGCTGATCCAACTCGTCATCGGTGGGGAAGGGCACTTCGGATTCGCAGCCCGTCCCCAGCAGGGCCAGGGCGAGCACGGCGGTACGCGGACGGAGACCGGTCATGGGCCGGGGCAGCTTCGCGCCCTTGTGTTCAGCAATCAATGGTCCCCGCCCCCCCGCCAGGCATCCAGCCATCCCCGCATGGAGGCCGGGGAGACCCACTCAGGGCTCGCCCCGGCCTTCACGGCGTGAAGCCGTCAACGGACCTTCGGTCGCGCTACTCGCAGGCCAGCTTGAAGCTGACCACCGGCGCGGAGAACTTGGCGATCGTCATCTTCGTGGGGCCCGGGGTGACCGTGGGCGCCGCGCCGTTGGCGCACTTGAGGCTCGCGTCCGCCGCCAGCTCCACGTTCAGCTCCTTGCCATCCGGCAGCCCGCTCACGTTGAAGCTGCAGCGGTTGTTGCGGCTCTGCTTCACCTCGCCCCAGCCCAGCGCCACCGCGTCACCCTCCGTCACCTTCACGCGCACCGCCGAGCACGGGTCGCCCGAGAGGCCGGTCGCCGGGTACGTGATGCTGCCCGTGACCGTGGCGTTGCCCGCGCGACCCGCGGCCGCCGCACCGCTCGAGGAGGCGCAACCCGTGGCGGCAACGACGAGGGCGGCAACAGCAATTCGCAACATGGATATCCTCAATTCAAGAATGTGATGGTTTTTGCGTCGGCAGGCTGCCTTCCCAGCAGCCATTGGCGCGCGCCACGTACAATTCCGGCGCGCTTTCATTCCACGTGTCAGCGCATTCCCGATTGCCTCACGCGGAGCATTTTTTCGCGCTCCAACAGCCACGCTCCGCGTCCGTGCTGCGCGCTCCACGCCTCCCAGTTCGTGAGAAACGCGCGCCTCATTGCAGCCGCAGCAAGGCGTCACGCGCGCGCACCAGGCCATGACCGAAAGCGGGGTCCCGGCCCGGGGTTCCCAGGTCTCGCGCGGAAGTCTCCAGGGCGTCACGCACCTGTTGCGGGGTGAGGTCGGGCCGGGCGCTCCAGAGCAGCGCGGCCACGCCGCTCACGTAGGGCGCGGCCATGGAGGTGCCGGAGACGTGGGTGTAGTCCGTGGGGACCAGGGAGATGCGCGCGTCGTTGCCCAGCCGCTCGCGCAGCACGGTGCTCGCGGCCTGGTTGACGCTGACGGCGGGGGCCCAGTGGCCGTTGCGGGGCAGGGAGAGGATGTCCACCGCGCCGCCCGCGGGGGCATCGTCGGAGCCGAAGATGACGGCGCTCGCGCCCTGCATCATCACGTTGGCCATGGCCTGGGACACGGGCACCGCGCCCGGCCGCACGTAGGCGACGAAGCCGTCACAGGTTGCGTCCAGGCACGAGGCCAGGGTGTCGCCCAGGCCACAGTCCACCAGCCGCCCCGCGGTCTCGCCCGTGGGCGAATACAAGAGCGAGCGCGACATGGGGGACGTGTCGTCCAGGGACATCTGCGCGAAGGCGCCCAGCCCGCGCGGGAAGGTGGACAGCACGTCCACGCCGGGCGCCACCAGCCCCAGCTCCGCGCCCCCGTTGGAGAAGCCCGCGCGCTTCTCGTTCGCGTCCACCGCGCCCACCGCGAGCACGGACGGGTCGGACGCGGGGTACAGCACCGGGCCGCCCTGGTTGCCCGCGGCGGCCACCACCAGCAGGCCGTGGTCCTGCAACGCGCGGAACGCCTCCACCGTGCTGCGGGTGGGCGCGCCGCCGCCCAGCGACAGCGACACCACGCGCGCGCCCTGCGCCTCGCACCACTCCATGGCGGAGAGGACCACGCTCATCTGCGTCTGCCCGGACAGGTCCAGCACGCGGGCGATGAGCAGCGACGCGTTGGGGGCCACGCCCACCATGCCGCCCTCCGTGCCGCGCGGGCCGGTGACGCCGCCGTGGCCCATGCGCGCCGCGATGATGCCCGCCACGTGCGTGCCGTGGCCCTGGCCCCACTGGCCCTGGGGGCCGCGGTCGCTGGCGTCCTCGTCGTCGTCCACGAAGTCATGGCTGCCCACCACCGCGCCCTGGAACTCCGGGTGGTCCATGTCCAGCCCGCTGTCGATGACGCACACCTTCACGCCCTCGCCCGTGGGCGCGCCCACGTCCAGCACGCCGTCTCCGTCCGCGTCCCACACGTCCGGGGCCTGCACCAGGCGCAGGCCGTCCGTGTACTCGTCCGGCGGCATGGAGAGGGCGGCCGTCACCTGGCGCGGCAGCGGCG
>JAFADT010000108.1 GCA_023424585.1 Pseudomonadota bacterium | reverse complement strand
CGCGGGGCAACCCGGAGGGCGACGCGCTGTCGCCGTCAGCGCTCGTCACGCCGCCCCGGCTGCCGTGGCGGGTGCTGTACCTGCCGGAGGCCTGCGAGCTCGCGGACTCGACGACGCGCGCGGGGCGGATCCGCTGCGCCGCGACCACCTTCTCCTGGAGCGTCTTCCTGCCGGTGTGGCCCGGCACGGCCCAGGTGGAGCGCTGGCGCGACCAGAGCGTGGAGGAGCTGCGCGACGCGCTCCCGGGCGCGGGCCCGGTGGAGCCGCGCGACTGCTACGTGGAGGGCCTGGCCTCGCGCTGCGCCCGCTTCACCGCGCCCGCTCCGGACGGGAGCGGCGACCTCCAGGTCTGGGCCGGCGGGGTGGACCTGAAGGGCTGGGGCCTGTTCGCGGCGTGCAGCCTCCCGGCGAGCGCGTCCTTCCCCTTTCCGGCCGCCTGCAACGGCGTGTTCGCTCCGCGCTGAAGGGACGTGGCGTCCGTGTTCCAACTGGAAGGGGTGTCCAAGCGCTTCGGCTCCGCGTGGGCCCTGCACCCGCTGAGCCTGGACCTGCCGAAGGGCGCCACCACGGCGCTCATCGGCCCCAGCGGCTGCGGGAAGTCCACGCTGCTGCGGCTGCTCAACGGCCTGCTGCGGCCCGACACGGGGCGGGTGCTCTTCGACGGGCGGCCCCTGCCGGAGGACGCGGACGCGCTGCGCGCCGCGCGCCGCCGCGTGGGCTACGCGCTCCAGGGCGGCGGGCTGTTCCCGCACCTCACCGGCGCGAGCAACGTCGCGCTGATGGCGCGGCACCTGCGCTGGCCGGAGGCGCGGATCCGCGAGCGGCTGACACAGCTGGTGGACCTGACGCGCTTCCCGGCGGAGGCGCTGGCGCGCTTCCCGAGCGAGCTGTCCGGAGGCCAGCGGCAGCGCGTGGCGCTGATGCGCGCGCTGATGCTGGACCCGGACGTGCTGCTCCTGGACGAGCCCCTGGGCGCGCTGGATCCGCTGGTGCGCCACGACCTCCAGGCGGACCTGCGCGGCATCTTCGAGCGGCTGGGCAAGACGGTGGTGCTCGTCACGCACGACCTGGCGGAGGCGGCCTTCCTGGGCGACGGCGTCGTGCTGATGCGCGAGGGCCAGGTGGTGCAGCTGGGGACCCTGGAGGACCTGGAGGCGCGGCCCGCGGATCCGTTCGTCACGCGGTTCATCCAGGCGCAGCGCCCGCTGCCGTCGCGGAGGCTGGGATGACGCGCGCGCTGGCGCTGGCGTGGCTGCTGCTGCTCGGCGTCGCGTGCGCGCGCACCGACGACGGGGCCCCCCCGGTGCGCGTGGGGTCCAAGAAGTTCACCGAGTCCGTCATCCTCGGGGAGATGGTGGCGCAGGTGGCGAAGGACGCCGACGCGCGGGCCTCGCACCGGCGCGAGCTGGGCGGCACCACGGTGCTGTGGGAGGCCCTGCGCCGGGGCGAGCTGGACGTCTACCCCGAGTACACCGGCACGCTGCGGCAGGAGCTGCTCGTGGGCCGCGCGCTGCCGGACGACGCGGCGCTGCGCGGGGCGCTCGAGGCCGAGGGCCTGCGGATGAGCGCGCCGCTGGGCTTCAACAACACCTACGCGCTGGGCATGAAGGAAGCGGAGGCCGAGCGGCTGGGCATCCGCCGCATCTCCGACCTGGGGGCGCACCCGGCGCTGCGCGTGGGCTTCAGCAACGAGTTCATGCAGCGGGGCGACGGCTGGCCCGCGCTGCGCGACGCGTATGGCCTGCCCCAGCGCGACGTGCGCGGCCTGGACCACGACCTGGCCTACCGGGGGATGGAGAGCGGCGCCATCCAGCTCACGGACCTGTACTCCACGGACGCGGAGGTGGCCGCCTACGGGCTGCGCGTGCTGGAGGATGACCGGCACCACTTCCCCGCGTACGACGCCGTGCTCCTCTACCGCGCGGACCTGGAGGCGCGCGCGCCCCGCGTGGTGCGGGGGCTGCTCCGGCTGGAGGGCTCGCTGTCGGAGGCGAGGATGGTGCGGCTCAACGCCCGCGCGCGGCTGGAGCGCGTGCCGGAGGCGCGGGTGGCGGCGGACTTCCTCCGGGACACGCTGGGCCTGACGGCGGAGGTGCGCACGGACGGGCGGGGCGCGCGCATCTGGCAGCGCACGCGCGAGCACCTGTTCCTGGTGGGGCTGTCGCTGGTGGCGGCCATCGCGCTGGCCATCCCGCTGGGCGTGCTGGCCGCGCGCCGTCCGCGCCTGGGGCAGGGCGTGCTGGGCCTGTCGAGCGTCATCCAGACGGTGCCGTCGCTGGCGCTGCTGGTGTTCATGATTCCGCTCCTGGGCATCGGCTCCAGGCCGGCCATCGCGGCGCTGTTCCTCTACAGCCTGCTGCCCATCGTGCGGAACACGGCGGCGGGGCTCCAGGGCATCCCGTGGGAGGTGCGCGAGTCCGCGGAGGCGCTGGGCCTGCCGCCTGGCGCCCGGCTGTGGCGCATCGAGCTGCCCATGGCGGCGGCGTCCATCCTCGCGGGCATCCAGACGGCGGCGGTCATCAACGTGGGCACCGCCACGCTGGGCGCGCTGGTGGGCGCGGGCGGCTACGGCCAGCCCATCCTCACCGGCATCCGCCTGGACGACGTGGGGCTCATCCTGGAGGGCGCGGTGCCCGCGGCGGTGCTGGCGCTCGGGGTCAGCGGCCTCTTCGAGGCGGTGGCGCGCGCGCTGGTGCCCCGGGGCCTGCGGGGCTGAGCGCTACAC
>JAFADT010000076.1 GCA_023424585.1 Pseudomonadota bacterium | reverse complement strand
TTGGGGCAGGTGCGCGCGGCGGTGCACTCGGCTCCTTCGCTGGTGGTGGGGGCCGTGCAGGCGAACATCACCAACATCGAGAAGCTGGCCGCGGAGCAGGGCACCTACGAGGTCGTTCGCAACATCCTGGATACGCATTACGCGATGTCGGATGCGCTGCTGCGCTCGGCTCCACTGGACCTGTTGGTGTGGCCGGAGACGGTGTATCCGACGACGTTCGGCACTCCCAAGAGCGAGGACGGCGGCGCTCTGGATGAGGAGATCCGCTCGTGGGTGGCGGAGCGCGGCGTGCCGTTGGTGTTTGGCACCTATGACCTGGAGGGCGAGCGTGAGTTCAACGCCGCCATGTTCCTGGGGCCCTCGGCGACGGGCGAGCTGGCGCAGTCCGCGTATCGCAAGACGATGCTGTTCCCGCTCACGGAGTGGGTCCCGGACGCAGTGGACACACCTTCGCTGCGCGCATGGCTTCCGTGGACCGGCCGATGGAAGCGCGGGCCGGGCCCCCGGCTCGTGGACTTCCGGATCAACGGTGGCCGTGTGCTCAAGGTCGCGCCGCTCATCTGCTACGAGGCGATCTTTCCCAACTACGTCGCCGCGGAGGTGCGTCAGGGGGCGGACCTGATTCTCACGCTGTCGAATGACTCGTGGTTCTCGGGCACTCCGGCGCCTCGGCTGCACCTGATGCATGCGGCGTTTCGCAGCATCGAGACTCGCACCGCACAGGTGCGGGTGACCAACTCGGGCATTTCCGCGTTCATCGATCCCGCTGGGGCATGGACCTCTGAACTGGAGGACAACCAGCGTGCTAGCACCGTGATGCGTGTACCGGCCGTGGAGCGGCTGCGCTCGCTCGCGGGGGCCTGGGGCGACTGGTTGGGGCCCGTGGCGCTCGTGCTGGCCGTGGTGATGGTGGCGTGGATCCGACGACTCGGATTGGCGGGTGCTCAAGTCGTCACCGCCTAGGACAGGCTTCCGTCTCGTCTCTACCCCTGCTGCGGGATGGTGGGCTTCACCTGGCGTGGTGATGCTTGGCATCCACTCTTCACGGGAGTCCTGCCATGAGCGACGATCTCAAAAACCGTGGTCCGAGGGACCGCGCACGCGTCAATGTCAACGAGCCTTGGGAAGTGCGCTGGTGGTGCGCTCACTTCGGCTGCACTGAGGCGCAGCTGCGTGCCGCCGTGGCGGCCGTCGGCGTGATGGCTGTCAAGGTGAAGGCCCGTCTGGGCAAGTAGGACTCGGCCCTCCCTGGGAGGCGCGGGCTTCCGCCAGTGCGCCTCCTTCAGGCCGCTTCGGCGTTCTGGGCAGGGAGCCGCGCGTCTGCCCTTGGCTTCTGGGCGATGACCTGGATCTCCCTTCGCAGGTGCGTCAGCCGGCACACCTGGACCCAGGTCCAGAGGAGGGCGAAGCGGGCGTATTCGTAGGGGGCTCGCAGGCCCTTCGCCAGCCTTCGGCGCAGGATGTCCTTGCCAGCCTTCACCGGCTGCATGCCGGCCCTGGCGCAGGCGTCCGCGAGGTTGTGCTCGTAGAAGTAGACGTGGTGCTGCCAGCCTCGTCGGTCCGGTCGGAAGGAGCGGCCCTTCTTCGGCATCACGATGATCTTGTAGTACGCCGCGTCCGGCACGATGACGAAGGCCACGCCTCCTGGCCTCAACACGCGCTGGATTTCTCGCAGCCCGTCCATGGGCTGCTCCACGTGCTCCAGCGTGTGCTTGAGCGTGATGATGTCGAACGATGCGTCCGGGAACGGCATCTGGGTCAGGGAGCCGTACTCGGCCGTGTAGCCTCGCTCGCGGCAGAGGTTCACCGAGAACTGGGAGTAGTCCAGCCCCGTGGCCCTCAAGCCTGCTCGCTGCGCCGCCTCCAGCACGTAGCCCGCAGAGCACCCCACATCCAGCAGGTCCTTCGCGTGCGGCGCGTACTCCAGGCACACCAGCACCTGCCGCAGGCACTTGCGCACCCGGTGGTCCCAGCGGCCCAGGTACTTCGCCCGGTTGTGCTTGAAGTACTTCTCCTCGTAGCCCTCTCCCAGCCCGGGTTGCTGCTCTCGCTTGTAGATGAGCCCACAGCCCGTGCAGCGGCCGTAGCTCAGCTCGCGGAATGCAACGACCGGAAGAAAGCCGGTCTCATTGCAGACAGGACACGCGGAGTAGAAGGGGGCAGGCATTTCGGTCCGCACCATCGGCCGTCCCATTCCAAGGTGTCAATCCCACCCGGGACGCGGCTCAGGGCGCGGGGGCCCGCTTCGCCAGACCCAACGCTCCCAGGGCGAGCAGGGCGGCGATGGCGACTCCCAGGGCCATGGGCCTCGCCGTGCCGTCGTGGCTCGCGCTCACCGCCGCCGAGGCTCCCGCCGCCAGCATGAACTGGAGCGCCCCCAGGACCGCCGACGCAATGCCTGCCTGCTTCGCGTGGTGCTCCATGGCCAAAGCCGTCGCGTTCGGCGTGATGGCGCCCAGGCTGGAGACGAAGACAAACAGCGACAGCGCGATGCCCCACAGCCCTCCGAAGCCTGTCGATGCCACCGCCACCAGGGCCAGCCCCGCGAGCGTGGCGACTCGCACCGCCTGCTTCAGCACCCGGGCCGGCGAGGAGCGCGCCAGCAGCCAGTGGTTGAGCTGGGACATCGCCACCAGCCCCGCAGCGTTCGCTCCGAAGAACCAGCCGAAGTGCTCCGGCTTCACTCCGTGCAACGTGATGAACACGAACGGCGAGCCGCTGATGTACGCGAACATCCCCGCCTGCGAGAGCCCCGCCGCCAGCGCGTGCCCCAGGAAGTCCGGTGCCTTCGTGATGCCCCACATGGCCTGGAATGGGTTCGCGGCGGCGGCTGCGCTTCGCGGCGGCGCTGTCTCCGGCAGGATGACGAAGACCGCTCCCAGCGCGATGAGCCCGATGACCGCGTGGCTTCCGAAGATGGCTCGCCAGCCCGCGGCTCGCAGCACCCAGCCTCCCAGCAGCGGCGCCAGGATGGGGGCCAGGCCCATCACCAAGACCAGGCGCGACATCATCCTCGCCGCCGCGGCTCCGGAGTGCAGGTCCCTCACGACGGCCCTCGAGGTCACCATGCCCACCGAGCCGCCCAGCGCCTGCACGAAACGACACGCCGCCAAGACGTCCGCCGACGGCGCGGTCGCGCAGCCGAGGGAGCCCAGCACGTAGAGCAGCAGGCCCGCGTAGAGCGGCTTCGTGCGGCCGAAGTGGTCGCTCACCGGACCCGCGAAGAGCTGCCCCACCGCGAGCCCCGCGAAGAACGTCGCCAGCGTGCGCTCCACCTCGCCCGCGGTCGCGTGCAGCGACTCGCCGATGGTGGGGAACGCCGGAAGGTACATGTCGATGGACAGCGGCCCGAAGCCAATGAGCATCCCCAGGATGAGGGTCAGCCAGGGGCCCTCCGTCGAGCGGGACAGCTTGGGGGTGGCGGTCGTCATCGCGGCTTCCTCTTCAGCGGCGTCTTCCGGGCTCGCGCCGGTGCTTCCCGGGGCGTCAGCAGCACCCGGATGAGCTGGCGCAGGACGGCTTCGTCCTCGCCGGGGGCGTAGGTGGCTCCGCCCACGTGGGCGTTGAAGCAGCGGGCCTCCAGCGCTCCACAGAGCGCTTCCGCGGCCAGCCTGGGCGCGGCCAGGTCCACCCTGCCGGCTCGCTTCGCCCGGGTGAGCCACCTCGTCAGCCCCTCCCGCAGCGCGACCGGGGGCGGTGTCTCCAGGTGCATGGCCCTCGCGCCGCCCAGCGCCGAGTAGTGCAGCACGAACAACCACGGCACCAGCTGGCGCAGGAAGTCCCGGTGGTGCAGGAGCGCCTCCAGGAGCTGGGCCTCGATGGCGCTGTCGTCCCTCGGTCCTGGCTCCAGCAGCGCCAGCGCGCTCGGGGGCACGGGGCGGAGGGCCCTCGCCATCAGCGCCTCCTTGGTCCCCACCCGGTGCAGCAGCGCCGCCTGCGAGATGCCCAGCCGCTTCGCGATGTCCTGTAGCGGCGCGGACGGCCCCTGCTCCAGGAAGACGGCTCGGGCCGCTGCATCAATCTCTGGGTCGAGGACGCGCTGGGGACGGGACATGCGTGGACGGGGTTAGTTACTGACCGGTAGGTAATAAATCCGCGCCGGCCGTGCAAGGGGCCTGCGTGTCGAGGCCCCTCGCGGTCGTCTTCCGCGGGGAATCAGAGGCGGCCGGCCTTGAGCTCGCCCACCAGGTGGGCGCAGGCGCGGACGGTGATGGCCATCATCGTCAGGGTGGGGTTCTGCGGGCCCTGCGAGGGGAAGCAGGAGCCGTCCATGACGTAGAGGTTGGGCACGTCCCAGCTCTGGTTGAAGGGGTTGAGCACGGACGTCTTCGGGTCCTTGCCCATGCGCGCGGTGCCCACCTCGTGGATGGCCATGCCCGGCTTGGAGAGCGTCTTGTTGATCTTCTCCACCGTGCAGCCCGCCTCCTCCAGCATCTCCTGGCAGGCCGCGGCCGCGTCCTCCGTCATCTTCAGCTCGTTGTCCGAGTGCCGGCACTCGATGTGCGCCGCCGGGATGCCCCAGCGGTCCTTCACCGTGTCGCTCAGCGTGACGCGGTTCTCCGGGCGCGGGAGCATCTCGCCGAAGGGCACCAGGTGCATCTGGTCATCGAAGGTGAAGACCTGCACGCCGTAGCCTCTCGCGAAGCCGGGGTGGCGCTCGGTGACGTTGCGGAACTGGGGGATGTACGCCCAGCCGTGCTCCTGCTGCTGGAGGTGCGCGGGCAGGTTCATGCGCGCCTCGATGCCTTGCAGATACATGTGGTCCATCAGGTGGCGGCCCACGAGCCCCGAGCTGTTCGCCAGGCCGTCCGGGAACGCCCGGTTGCGCGAGTGCAACAGCAACCGCGTGGATTCAATGGTGCCCGCGGACACCACCACCACCTTCGCGCGGACCTCCTCGGAGGTGCCGCTGTTCGCGTCGATGAAGGACACCCCCGTCACCCGGCCCGTGTTCGGGTCGTGGAGGATGTGGCTGGCGACGGCGTGCGAGCGCAGCGTCAGCCGCCCCGTCTTCAGCGCCGCCGGCAGCGTCACCGGCGCGTTCGCGGTGCGCCGGGCGACGATGTGGCGCTCGGGCCAGCGGGTCTTCACCTTCTCTCGCAGGCGGACCTCTCCGGGCGACAGCGGGGCGGGGCCGGAGAAGACGGAGTCCGGCAGCGTGTCCACGCCGTCCGGGTTCCCCTTCAGGCCCATCCACCGCTCCACGACTTCGTAGGACGGCGCCAGGTCCGCGTGCGACAGCGGCCAGTCCGGGCTCAGCCCGTCCAGGCTCCCCGCGTGGAAGTTGAAGTCGGACAGCCGGTAGAACTGGCGGCCGTGGCTCTTCACGCCGGTCCGCCCGCCGACCTGCCGTGCGCGGATCCACGCGAAGGGCGCGTCGTCCGGCGTCGTGTAGGGGTTGTCCACGTCATCCACGAACGCGTGCGGATGGAACGGCCAGGCGAAGCTCGTGGACTGCACGGACTGACGCGATGTTCGCGACGCGTCCGACTCGATGCGGTATCCCAGCTTCTGCTTCACGCGGTGCAGCAGATGCAGCGCGCGATCCGCCTGCTCGCTCCGGCCCGCCTCCAGCACCAGCACCTGGAGCCCGGCCTCCGTCAGCTGCTTGGCCGCCCATCCACCACAGGCGCCCGAGCCCACCACCACCGCGTCATAGACCGTCTTCGACGTCTTCATTCCTGCTCACCCATGACGGTCTTGTCTTCCGCCGCTGCTAAAGTTTGCCTAAACTGTAAACCAGGAAGCTATTGGCGCCTATAGGCTCTAGATGTCTGGCGGGCGCCACAACACAAGCCTGGGAGCGCGACTTCCGCCCCTCGCCGAGGTCGCTTGCTGTCGGAGAGGGGTGGACATGGCTGGGGTGTTGAAGCGGGTCCGGTGGGGCCGGGTGCTGGGCGTGTTCGTGTTGCCCTGGCTGCTGGTGGCGCTGGCGCTGGCGGGCCGCGCGGCGTGGCGCTCCGAGCAGTACTTCCACTACCCGAGGCCGGCGGCGGTGCTGCCCGCGGACTTCGGCTCCGCTCGCGAGGTGACGCTGCGCACCGAGGATGGGGTGGAGCTGCGCGGTTGGTACCTGCCGTCCCGGAACAAGGCGGCGTGGGTGCTGGCGCACGGCCTTTCACAGACGCGCATGGACCTGATTCCGGAGGCTCGCGCGCTGCACGACGGGGGCCATGGGGTGCTGCTGTTCGACCTGCGCGCGCATGGGCAGAGCGGGGGCGAGACGTCCACCTGGGGCGACAAGGAGCGCCAGGATGTGCGCGCGGCGCTGGCGTATGTGCGGGCGCAGCCGGACGTGGACCCCGCTCGCGTGGGCGTGCTGGGGTTCTCCATCGGCTCCGCGGCGGTGGCGGAGGTGGCGGCGGAGGACCCACGGGTCGCGGCCGTGGTGCTGCTGTCTCCCTTCAACACGCTGTGGCTGGCGGCGGCGTATGACTTCCGGCGCTTCGGCGTCGTGACCCAGACGGGGGCGCTGGTGCCGTTCTGGCGGCGGGGGATTGCCCTGGAGGAGGTGCGGACCCTCGACGCGGTGGACCGCATCCGGCCCCGGCCCCTGTTCATCGTCGCGGGGACGGAGGAGTCCGGACAGCCGCTGCTGGATGAGCTGTTCGCTCACGTCGCGCCGTATGCCCAGACGTGGCGCATCCCGGGCGCGTCGCATGGCAACTTCGCCGCGACCGCGCCCTCGGAGTATC
>JAFADT010000965.1 GCA_023424585.1 Pseudomonadota bacterium | reverse complement strand
CGCTCGGCGCTGAGTGCGGGCTGGCCGAGGTAGCCCCAGGCGAGGCCCTCGCTGGCGAGGAAGAGCTCGCCGGGGACGCCGAGGGGCACGGGCTGGAGCTGGGCGTCGAGGACGTAGGTGCGGGTGTTGTCGATGGGGCGGCCGATGGGCGGCCGGTTGCCGTCGCCAGAAGTGACAGGCGTGGAGGTGGCGACGACGGTGCTCTCGGTGGGCCCGTAGTGGTTGAAGAAGGAGGTGGGCACCGAGGGAGGCGGGGCGAGGTGGAGCGCGTCGCCGCCCGTCAGGAGGGCGCGCAGGGCGATGGGGCGGGGCCACTCCTCGCGCAGCACGGCCTCGGCCAGGGGCGTCGGCATGAAGCAGGTGGTGATGGCCTCGCGGGCCAGCCACTGGAGCAGCTGAGAAGGCTCCGCGCGCACGGCGTCCGGAGGAATGACGAGGCATGCGCCGGAGGCAAGAGAGGGCCACACCTCCCAGGTGGAGGCGTCAAAGGCGACGCCCGCGGTGAGGGCGGTGGAGTCCTGGGGCGACAGCGCGTAGGTGCGCTGGTGCCAGGAGACGAGGTTCATCAGCGCGCGGTGGTGGACGGCGACGCCCTTGGGCCGGCCGGTGCTGCCGGAGGTGTAGATGACGTAGGCCAGGTCCTCCGGGCCCACGGGCGCCACCGGCAGCGGCTGTTGAGCCGTCGCGGCTTCCACCTCCAGCGACAGGACCCGCGCAGGGAGGGAAGGCAGCGAGTCGCGCAGGTGCTGCTGCGTGAGGAGGACGGAAGCCGCGCAGTCCTCCAGCATGAAGGAGAGGCGCTCCGGAGGGACGCCCGGAGAGACGGGGACGTAGGCGGCGCCCACCTTGAGGGCAGCCAGCAGGCCCGCCACCAACTCGGGGGAGCGCTCGGCGAGGACGGCGACGCGGCCTCCACGAGTGACACCGGCCGCATGCAACTGGACGGCAAGCGCGTGCGCCCAGGCGTCGAGGTCGGCGTAGCTGACGCTGCGCCCTCCCGCGCGCACGGCGAGGGAGGCAGGCGCGCGACGGGCCTGCCCGGCGACGACGTGGTGGACGCAGGTGTCGCGAGGGAAGGCGACGTCCGTCTGATTCCACTCGACGAGCAGTTGCTGCTGCTCCGCGGCCGTCATGAGGGGCAGCGTGGAGACGCGAGCGTCAGGCTGGGCGGCGAGCGCGGAGAGGAGGACGCCGAAGTGCGCCATGAGGCGCTGGACGGTGGAGGCGTCGAAGAGGTCGGTGCTGTACTCGAGGAAGCCGGTGAGGCCCTGGGGGACCTCGAAGAGGGTGAGGGCCAGGTCGAAGCGGGAGGAGTTGCCCTCCAGGGGAATGGGCTGGAAGGCCAGGCCCGGCACCCGCAGCGCCTCGGCGGGGGCGTTCTGCAGGACGAGCATCACCTGGAAGAGGGGGCTGCGGCTCAAGTCGCGCGAGGGCTGGAGGACCTCCACCAGCTTCTCGAAGGGGACGTGCTGGTGCTCATAGGCGGCGAGGGTGGTGGCCTTCACCTGGGAGAGCAGCTGGCGGAACGTCGCGTGCGGGTCGACCTGGGTGCGGAGCACCAGCGTGTTGACGAAGAAGCCGATGAGGTCCTCGGCCTCGGAGTGGGTGCGGCCGGCGATGGGGGAGCCGACGCTGATGTCATCCTGGCCCGAGTAGCGCGAGAGCAGCAGCTGGAAGGCGGAGAGCAGCAGCATGAAGGGGGTGGCGCCCTCCCGCTGTGCGAGGCTGCGAAGGGAGTCCGTCAGCTGTGAAGGGAAGTGCACGGGCACGGTGGCACCGCGCAGCGACTGGACGGCCGGGCGAGGGCGGTCCGTGGGCAGCTCCAGGGCCGCGGGGGCGCCGGCGAGCTGCCGCTTCCAGTAGCCGAGCTGCGACTCCAGCGTCTCGCCCTGGAGCCACTGGCGCTGCCAGAGCGCGAAGTCCGCGTACCGCACCGGCAGCGGCGGGAGCGAGGGCGCCTGTCCGGCGCTGAAGGCCGCATAGAGGCTCGCCAGCTCGCGGATGAGGACGCCCATGGACCAGCCGTCGGAGACGATGTGGTGCATCGTCGCGAGGAGGACGTGGGACTCCTCCGAGAGCTTGAGGAGGGCGGTGCGCAGCAGGGGCCCATGGACGAGGTGGAAGGGCCGCCGGGCCTCAAGGGTGGCGAGCCGCAGCGTCTCCGCTTCGCGCGCGGACTCTTCAAGAGAAGAGAGGTCCTCCACCGGGAGCGACCATGCGGCCGGAGCGTGGATGCGCTGGAAGGGCTGCCCCTCCTCCTCGAAGAAGGTGGTGCGCAGCGCTTCGTGGCGAGCCACGAGCGCTTCGAAGGCACGGCGAAGGGCCTCCACGTCCAGGCGCCCGATGAGGCGCAGCGCGACGGGAAGGTTGTAGGAGGCGTCGTCCGGGGTCAGCTGATCGAGGAACCAGAGGCGCTGCTGCGCGAAGGAGAGGGGCAGGGGGCCTTCGGTGCAGGTGCGCGTCAGGGATGGCAGGCGCGTACCGGTCGCGGCGCGCTGGAGGCGTTCGGCCAGGGCGGAGATGGTCGGGGCCTCGAAGAGGGCGCGGAGCGGCAGCTCCACGTCGAGGGCGGCCCGGACGCGAGCGACCAACTGGGTGGCGAGCAGCGAGTGGCCACCCAGCTCGAAGAAGTTGTCCGTGCGGCCCACGGCGGGCACGCGCAGCACCTCGCTCCAGAGGGCCGAGAGCTGCTCCTCCAGCGGCGTCGCCGGTGCCTCGTAGGCGTGCGAAGCCCGGAGCACGCTTGCGTCCGGAGCCGGGAGGGCCTTGCGGTCCGCCTTGCCGTTGGCCGTCAGCGGCAACGCCTCCAGGGGGACGAAGGCGGCGGGCACCATGTACTCGGGCAGGTGCTGCTTGAGGTGGGCGCGCAGGGCCGTGACGTCGAGGGCCTCTCCCACGACGTAGGCGACGAGGCGCTTGTCGCCCGGCGAATCCTCCCGGGCGAGCACGACGGCGTCCTTCACGGCGGGCGCGGCGCGCAGGGCGTTCTCGACCTCGCCCAGCTCGATGCGGAAGCCGCGCACCTTCACCTGGGCGTCGATGCGGCCCACGAAGTCCAGCTGGCCGTCCGCGCGCCAGCGCACCACGTCGCCCGTGCGATAGAGACGGGCGCCCTCTTCACCCGAGAAGGCGTCGGGCACGAAGCGCTCGGCGGTGAGGCCCGGCCGTCCCGCGTACCCCCGCGCCACGCCCACGCCGCCGATGTGCAGCTCGCCGCGCACGCCCACCGGCACCGGCTGCCCGTGCGGGTCGAGCACGTAGACGCGCACGTTCGCCAGCGGCTTGCCGATGGACGGCACGTTCCCATCCGCCACCACGTCGCCAAACGTCGCGATGACGGTGGCTTCGGTGGGGCCGTAGGTGTTGAGCAGGCGCCGTCCCGGCGCCCAGCGCGCCACGACGTCCGCGGGCAGGGCCTCTCCGCCGGAGATGACGGTGCGCACGTTGGGCAGCTCTTCGGGGGACGTCGCCGCCAGCGCCGCGGGGGTGAGGCTGACCACGCTCAGCTCCTGCTCCCGCAGCAGCACGGGCAGCGGCGCGCCCGGCATCAGCTTCTCCAGCGGCGCGAGCACCAGCGTGGCGCCGTTGCAGAGGGTGGTGAAGATCTCCTCCACGGACAGGTCGAAGCTGAGGCTGGCGAACTGAAGCACGCGGCTGCCCGGGCCGATGCCGTAGGCCACCGCCTCGTGGGTGACGAGGTTGGCGACGCTGCGGTGCTCCACCGCCGTGCCCTTGGGCGTCCCCGTGCTGCCCGAGGTGTAGAGCAGGTACGCCAGGTTGGAGGGCGTCACGCCCGTCACGGGGGCCGCCGTCGGCTCCTTCGCCAGCGACTCGCGCTCCGAGTCCAGGCAGAGCGCGCGGGCATGGAGGGCCTCCGGGAAGCGGTCCACCAGCGGCTGCTGGGTGACGAGGACCTGGGCCGCGCTGTCCTCCAGCATGAAGGCCAGGCGCTCCCGGGGCAGCAGCGGATCCACCGGCACCCAGGCGCCACCGGCCTTGAGGACGCCGAGGAGGCCGATGACGATGTCGAGGGAGCGCTCGACGCTGAGGGCGACGCGGACCTCCGG
>JAFADT010000961.1 GCA_023424585.1 Pseudomonadota bacterium | reverse complement strand
CGCGGGGCCCGGCTGCACCACCAGTACCTCCCGGACGAGCTGTGGGTGGACAAGTGGGGGCTGGAGCCGGCGACGCTGTCCGTGCTGGAGGCCAAGGGCCACAAGGTTCGCCGGGTGGACGCCTGGGGCGACGCGGAGGCCGTCTACAGCGACCCGCGCACCCACCTGCGCTATTCCTCCAGTGACCCGCGCAACGAGGGCGCCGCGACGGGCCAGGACTGACGCGAAGGAGGACCGCTGCCCGTGGCCGAGCCGATTCCGCTCTTCGATGCGCACCTCCACCCGGAGGCCCTGACGGACCAGGACCTGGAGTCCATGCGCTTCTTCGGGGTGGAGCGGGCCCTGGTGGTGGCGCATCACTTCCCGGAGCCCACGGCCAAGGGGCTGCGCCAGCACTTCGACCAGCTGGTGGAGAAGCAGCTGCCGCGCCTGGAGCGGCTGGGCATCCGCGCCTGGGCCGCCCTGGGCGTGCACCCGCGCTGCATCCCGCGCCGGGGCCTGTCGGAGGTGCTGAGCCACCTGCCGGACTACTTCGAGGGCGGCCGGGTGGTGGCCCTGGGCGAGACGGGGCTGCACGTGGGCGGCGAGGAGGAGGAGGAGGCCTTCCTGGAGCAGCTGGCCCTGGCCCGCCAGCTCAAGCTGCGCGTGGTGGTGCACACGCCGCTCAAGGACAAGGAGCGCCACACGCGGCGCATCCTCACGCTCCTGCGCCAGTCCGGGCTCCTGCCGTCGCGCGCGCTGGTGGATCACGCCAACGCGCGCACCGTGCGGACCATCCTGGAGGTGGGCCACTGGGCCGGCCTCACCCTGCACCCGGAGGCCCTCCAGGCGGACCGGGCGGTGGCCCTGGTGCGGCGGCTGGGCAGCGAGCGCCTGGTGCTGGACTCGGACGCGGGCGACGGCGCGGGGGACATCCTGGGGCTCGCGCGCACGGCGAACCTCCTGGGCAAGGCGAGGCTGTCCGAGCGCATCGTGCGGCGGGTCACCCGGGACAATGCCGCCCGCTTCTTCCAGATCCACGACTGAGCGCGCCATTCGCGCGCCGTGCGGGTGGCGCGCGGCGCGTTGAAAAGTGGACGGCCGCCCGCCCGTGTCAGCGCTGTAAATGCAGCGGGCCCCGCGCGGTGAAGCGCGAGGCCCGGGGCTTTACACCTTCACCTCTGGAAGAGGGACTAGTTCACCGACATGGAGGCCGGGGCCTCCGGGTGCAGCGTCAGCCCCTGCGCGTCCGGCGCCAGCCGCACCTGCACGGGCACGCCCTGGGAGCGGTACTCCGCCAGGGAGTCCGCCGCCTCGTCGAGCAGCTGCTGATAGCGCTCCTCCAGCTCCACCGCGATCAGGAGCATGGTCTCACCAGCGTCCGTCACGCCCGGCCGGTACACCTGGCACCGCTGGAACCGGGCCCAGCGACCGTTCTGCATCTTCACAAGCTCGCCGTCGTAAGCCATGGGCAGGACCCTCTTGCGTGAAATCCGACGGTCGCAATGTAGAGGTGAATCCGCCCGCTGTCATCCCCCCGCCTGAAAATTCGTAAACCCCCCGGGATTCCGAGTAGTTGCCAACACTCAAGGGCGTGCGCAGGGCCCGCCCGGCGGCCGGGCCGGCGCAAAATGTAAAGTGGGACACTGTCAACGCGGTTAACCCGGCCCCGGGTCGCATGCCGCGTCGCGCTGTCAACACTCGGTGACCCCGGGCGGCCGGGAGGGGCGGCCGGGGGACGGGGTGGGACGGACGCGTGGCGGCGGCGCGGGGCATCCCTTAGATTCCAGCGGATGAAGTTGCCCCTGCCGTTCCGTCGCGATCGTCCCGTCATTCCGTCCGCCAACGCGCAGGACCACGCGGAGCGGTTGATCGCCGAGTCCCTGCGCATGCTCGGCCAGGTGTGCTCGAAGGTCGCGGACGCCATCGAGGCGCAGCGGCTGGAGCGCCAGGGCTACGCGCACAACAGCTACCTGCGGCGCCTGGACGAGGAGGACGCGAAGAAGCCCTCCGGGCCGGGCACGGGCGGATGACGGCGCCCCCAGGGCCCCGCGCCGGGCCTGGCCCGGGCGAGCACGCGCACGAGGACCCCGACGCGCCGGTGCCCTGCCTGGCGTCCTCGCCGGCCGCGACCTGGCGGGAGCAGGGCATCCAGATGCCCATGCCCGCGCTGGCGGACGAGGAAGGGCCCCGCGTGGACCCCGGCCTGCCGCCCGTCGTGGACGCGCACGTGCACCTGTTCCCCGACCGCGTCTTCGAGGCGGTGTGGCGCTGGTTCGACCGGTACGGCTGGCCCATCCGCTACAAGCTGCACACGCCGCGCGTGCTGTCCTTCCTGCTGTCGCGGGGCGTCCAGCGCGTGGTCGCCCTGCACTACGCCCACAAGCCGGGCATGGCGCGCGCGCTCAACGCCTTCGTCGCGGAGGTGGCGAAGGCCGAGCCCCGCGTCATCGGCCTCGCCACCGTGTATCCAGGCGAGCCCGACGCCGTCGGCATCCTCGAGGAGGCGTTCGCCCTGGGGCTGAGGGGCGTGAAGCTGCACTGCCACGTGCAGGCCTTCGCGCCGGACGCGCCCCAGCTGCACGAGCTCTACGAGGCGTGCGCGCGGGCGGGCAAGCCGCTCGTGATGCACTCGGGGCGGGAGCCCTCCAGTCCCCAGTACCCGGTGGATCCGCATCAGCTCTGCGCCGCGGAGCGGGTGGAGCGCGTGCTGGGGGATCACCCCACGCTCAAGCTGTGCGTGCCGCACCTGGGAGCGGACGAGTTCGACGCGTACGCGCGCCTGCTGGAGCGCCACGACACGCTCTGGCTGGACACCACCATGGCGGTGGGCGGCTACTTCCCCGTGCCCCTCCCCAGGAAGGCGCTGGAGGCGCGGCCCGAGCGCATCCTCTACGGGACGGACTTCCCCAACATCCCCTACGCGTGGGACCGGGAGCTCCGGGCGCTGGCCGGGCTGGGGCTGGACGAGGCCGCGCTCGCGGGCGTGCTGGGAGGCAATACGCTGCAGCTCTACGGCGAGGGCGGATCACCGCCCCCCGGCGCGTCCAGATGTTGAAAAGAAACGAAGGCCCTTCCGCAATGAGGAGGGCATTCCCATCTTCGTCCCCATAGAATCGCGGTCCCCAAGAAGACGCCGCCACTCCAGAGGCTCAAGCCCATGTCGAACTTCATCCTGGTCGTCGACGACGACGCGAGTCACCGCACGCTCATCTGCGATGCCCTCCAGGAGATGGGCTATGCCACCATCGAGGCCCAGAACGGCCGCGAGGCGCTGGACCTCCTGGAGGACGACATCCCGGGCGCCGTGCTCCTGGACCTGCGCATGCCCGTCATGAGCGGCTGGGGCCTGCTGGACGCGCTCAAGAAGATGCCGCGGGCGCGCAACCTGCCCATCATCATCATCTCCGGCTACGGCTTCGAGTGGGAGGCGGAGCTGGTGGGCGCCGCCGGCTACATCTCCAAGCCGGTGGACCTGGACAAGGTGCGCACCACCGTGCAGCAGATCGTCGGGCCGCCGGAGGTGGCCATGGTGCATTGAGTCGCAAGCGCCCGGCGGGCCGCACCATCCGTCAACCCGAGGATTGCCGGCAGCCCCTGGGAGCATGGTGTGATGGCGTCCTTCATGACGCCCCCTCCTGTTGAACCGGCCGAGCTGGCCATCGACGCCCGCGGCCTCGTCAAGCGCTTCGGCACCTTCACCGCGCTGGACGGCCTGGAGCTCCAGATCCCCAAGGGCGCCTTCTACGCGTTCCTGGGTCCCAACGGCGCCGGCAAGTCCACCTCCATCGCGCTGCTCACCGGCGTATACGGGCCCGACCAGGGCACCATCCGCATGCTCGGCGTGGACGCCGTGGCGAGGCCGCTGGAGGTGAAGCAGCGCGTGGGCGTGGTGCCGGAGGAGCTGAGCCTCTTCGAGCGCCTCACCGGCCGGCAGTACCTCACCTTCTGCGCGCGCATGTACGGGCTGGACGGCGCGGAGGCCGCGTCGCGCGCGGTGGAGCTGCTGGAGCTGACGGAGCTCACGTACAAGGCGGGCACACTGGTCGCGGAGTACTCCAAGGGCATGCGCCGCAGGCTCGCCATCGCCGCGGCGCTCATCCACGCGCCGGAGCTGGTGCTCCTGGACGAGCCCTTCGAGGGCATCGACGTGCTCGCCGCGGGCGTCATCCGCGAGCTGCTTCGCGAGCTGTCCCGCCGGGGCGTCACGCTGCTGCTCACCACGCACGTGCTGGAGATCGCCGAGCGGCTGGCCACGCACGCGGGCGTCATCCGGGGCGGGCGCATGCTGGACCAGGGCCCGGTGGAGGCGCTTCGCCAGCGCCACGGCGTGGCCACGCTGGAGGCGGTGTTCGAGAAGCTGATCGCCGTGCCGGCCGCGCGCAACGCGAGGCTGTCGTTCTACGGCGAGCCCGCGGCGAACGTGGTGCCGCTGCGCCGGGAGTCCGCGTGAGCCGCCCGCGTCCGAAGGTCCCCGGCTTCCTCCAGCACCTGCTGCTGCTCTGGGGGCTGCGCCTGCACCTGGGCCTCAACCAGGGGCCGGGCAGGAGCCGGCTGCTCGCGGTGGCGGCGTTCGTGGGCTCCAGCGCGCCGGGCGTGCTGCTGGGCTTGAGCTTCTTCAAGCTGATGCGGCTGCCGCTCATCGTGCACAGCAACGTGTGGCCGTACTTCATCCTCAACCTGCTGTGCTTCGTCACCGCGGCCACCTGGGTGACGTGGCCGCTGTTGTCCGCGGGCGTGGATGACCACTCGGAGCTGTCGCGCTACGCCGCGTTCCCCATCTCGCCGTTCCGGCTGCTGATGGGCTCCACGGTGGCCAGCCTCTTCGAGCCGCGCGCGCTGGTGTTCTACGCGCCCCTCACCGGCGCGGCGGTGGGCTATGCGTCGCGCCACCGGCTGGCGGCGCCGTGGCTGGCGGCGGTGCTCTACGTGCTGTTCGCGCTCTTCTGCGCGGCGTGGAGCCGGGTGGGCCTCTACACGGTCATCAACGTGCTCCGGGAGAAGCACAGCGCGCGCATCATGGGCGGCGGCATGGTGGCGTTCCTCGTCGCCGCGTCGTTCATCCCGCCCATCGACACGTCGTGGCTCACCAGCGTGGGCGAGGCGGGCGTGGGCGCGCTGGACATGAGCCTCATCATCAACGCGGCGGTGGCGCTCAGCCAGGTGCCGCCGGGCTTCTTCGGCGACGGGCTGGGGCAGCTGGCGCACGGGCGCGTGGGCATCGCGATGCTGGAGGCCTTCGGGCTCCTGTTCTTCACCGGCCTGGGCATGGGCGTCGCCTACGCGCTGCTGATGCGCTTCCACCGGCAGGCGGGCGGCCGCTCCGGCGGCGACCGGGGCGATGGAAGCGACCACGACCCGTTCGCCACCACGGGCTCGCGCTTCGACACGCTGCTGCGGCGCGAGGTGCTGGACCTGTGGCGCAACCCGCGCGCGCGGCTGCTGGCGGCGGTGCCCTTCATCCTGGCCATCCTGCTGAAGCTGCTCTCCGGCCGGGACCTCTTCGTGTACCTGCTGGGCGGCAGCGCGGACGCGTGGGTGATGGGCGGCCTGAGCATCTATGGCGCGGTGGTCATCGCGTCCACGTTCTCGCAGAACACCTTCGCGTACGACGGCCACGGCTTCGCGGTGTTCCTGGCGGCGCCCATGAGCCTGGCGGACGTGCTGCGCGCGAAGAACCGGGTGCAGGGCGTGGCCGCGCTGGGGATGGCGGTGCTGGTGGGCATCTTCTACCGGGTGTACTTCGGCGCGGGCTCGCTGGTGGACTTCCTGTGCGCCATGGCCGCGGTGGCGGCGGTGGTGCCCATGCTGCTGGCCGCGGGCAACTTCCTGTCGCTGTACTTCCCGGTGAAGTTCCACGCGAGCCTGAAGCGCCGCGACCGCGTCCCCCTCACCGCGTCCATGCTGGGCATCCTCGCGGCCAGCGTGGGCTGCATGCCCTTCGGGCACGCGCTGCGGGCCGCGGGGAAGGACGGACCGGGCTGGCAGTCCGTGGCCTTCATCCTCGGCTTCGCCGTGCTGCACCTGGGCGTGTACCGGGTGACGCGCCCCTGGGCGATGCGGCTGCTGGAGCAACGCCGGGAGCTCGTCCTCCGGGCGGTGACGCGCGAGTAGCCGCGCTCAGTAGGTGACGCCGAACTTCGCGGCCTGGGTCTTCACGCTCCGCATCACGTTCGCGTCGAAGGCGTCCTCCTTGGCGGGGGCGTTCTTCGTGAGCCACTGGTCGCGCTCGGTGGCGAGCTTCGCGACCTTCTCCTCCAGCACCTTGCGCTCGGCGGCCAGCTGCTTCACCTTCGCGGCCTGGGCCTCCTTCTCGAGGCCCTTGAGCTCCTGGGGCAGCTCGTCGTCCTTGAGCTTGTCGAGCGCCGCCGGCTCCTCCAGCAGGTCCACGCCGCCCGCGACCGCCGCGGGCGCGCTGCTCACCGCCCCGGCGCTGGGGGCGCTCTTGCCCGCGCTCCGGCTCGTCTTCATGTAGCTGATGCGGTCCGCGACGGCCTCCGCGGCCATGCCCTTGGTTGCCTCGGCGCGGGCGCGGTTCACCGCCTGGGCCTCCGCGCGGCCGCCGTAGAGCGTCTTCGACGCCAGCTCCGCGTTCACGCGCGCCAGCTCCGCGTCATAGGGCGTGGCCACCGCCACCATGCCGCCCGACGCGTCGATGGAGTCGAAGGTGCCGTCCGTCAGCTTCGCCACGTAGCGCCAGGACTCCTCGGTGGAGGAGTCCGCGCCGCAGCGCACCGTGTTCACCACGATGTGGCGCTCCTTCGCGCGCTTGGACCAGAGCTTGAAATCCCAGGCGGCCTCGCGCTTTGCGGGGGGCGCGTCGCCCACCAGGAAGATGACCTTCATCACCTCGCGGTCCTGGCTCCACTTGAGCAGCGACACGGCTTCCCCCAGGCCGCGGCCCACGTGCTCGGGGAAGTCCCCGCCCCCGTCCGCCTGGAGCTTGCGCAGCTCCGTGAACATGGAGTCCATGTCGTCGCTCAGGTCGAAGCGCTTCGTCACGTAGGCGTCCCCCTGGTCCCGGTACGCCACCAGCGCCACCTTCAGGTGCGGCGTGGGCTTGCCCTTCGCGATGCGCGACGCGATGGAGAAGATCTTCTGCTTCGCGCCCTCCAGCAGGCCGCCCATCGACCCCGTCGTGTCCAGCACGAACGCCACCTCGATTTCAGGCCGAGGGCCCTGGGCCTGCGCCTGCGCGTCCTGTCCCTGGGCCCGCGTCTGCGTCTGCGCGTCCTG
>JAFADT010000927.1 GCA_023424585.1 Pseudomonadota bacterium | reverse complement strand
ACGATACAACGCGGCAATGCCTGCGACATACGGCGCCGCCATGCTCGTGCCACTCATTCGTTCGTAGAACGCCTGATTGTTGCAGCGACGTTCAGTAGACGAATACACATTCACCCCGTAGCCCATGACGTCGGGTACGACGCGACGCCCCACGGCGCCGCTGGCGGAGAAGGTGGCCACGTTGCGCTCGAAGTCGACTGCCCCCACAGCCAGTGCCTCAGGAAAGGCCGCTGGGTAACCAACCGTATTGGGTCCACTGTTGCCCGCCGCGACAATGGGCAGGATGTTGCTGTCCAACAGCCGACGCAGCATGGCTTGCAGCGCGCGCTGGTTGAGCAGGTAGTCCGCCTCGGAGATGCCCGGGGGCGGCTGGAGCGGGAAGCCCAGCGACAGGTTGACGACGGCGGGGCGCGACGCGTTCTCCGGACGGCTGAACTGGTGCAGCAGCCACTCCATGCCGGCGGCCACGCGGCCCAGGCTGGTGCGGATGGTCTCCGACTCGATGACGGACGCGGCGTAGAGGTCCACCTCCGGCGCGACGCCGTGGTGCACGCCCGCGGCGATGCCGCACACGTGGGTGCCGTGGCCGTCCGGGTCGAAGCCGCGCACGTCCCGCGCCGGGTTGTGCGGCGAGTTGGGGAAGAGCGAGACGTAGCGGAACTGGATGGTCTTGCTCGCGTGCTCCGGGTGGTCCGCGTCCACGCCGGTGTCCAGGATGCCCAGCATCACCCCGGCGCCCCGGATGCCCTGGGCGTGCGCCAGGGGGACGCCGGACTCGTCGGGCCACTCGCGCTGCGCGAGCGAGCTCATGCCGCGGTTGCGCGGCCCCGTCTGTCCGGCGGACACCGGACCGGGGAAGGACAGGGGCACCACGTCCGGGATGAACTCGAACTCGTCCGCCAGCTCGCCGCGGGCCGCGGTCTCCGCGTCCGGGGAGTAGAAGTGCGCCATGGTGGCGCCGATGAGCGGCATGAACCGGTAGCTGCCGGCCTCCGCGCCGGTGGGTTCGGACACGGGCGCGCCGGGCAGCGGGGTGGCGTCCGCCTGCCTCGCGGCCTTCTTGCCCCGGGCGCTCCTGCGGGCACGCGGCTCCTGGCCGCTGACGGCGGGCTTCATGCCCGGCAGCGTGGCGGACCGCAGGCCGAGGGCGGTGAGGGCCTCCGGCGCCTTCTGGGCCGCGCTGAAGCGCAGCGCGGTGCTGCGGCTGAGGACGCGCTCGCCCTGCGCCGTGCCACGCACTCCGGGCCGGGCCTGCGTCTCGATGGACTCCTTGGGGACCAACAGGAAAGACTTCATGGGTGTGCTCCTTGAACCGCTCAATCCGCGCCGGGCCCCGAAGGGGGAGCACCCGCGCTACGACCGCGCCCACCTGGGGACCCTGACAAGCCCCTTCGGATCCGGTGGGTCGGGCTCACGGGCGTCGCCCGGAGCCGTCTCATCGTCTGCCCTCCCCTCTCCCCCGGCCGGGGGTTGCGTCAGGGGATTTGACCGCGCCCCCCTGACAAAAAATCACGGGATTCCCGTAATAGACACCCCTTGTCTGGTGTCTCGGTCCTCGCTCGGCTTCCCCGAACCTCCTGAAACACAACGGATTCCCTCCTGAGGGTGAGGCCAGTGGCGCGCGGCGCACACGGGCACTGTCCGCCACCGGATGTGGGGAAGGGGCAGGCAGGAGGGGCGGGGGCGCGAGAGGGCGTCCGGGTGGGGCTTGCGCGCCCGGCGGGCGGGAGGGTGAAAAAGAGGTGGAGGGAAGCCCGGGATGCGCCGATTGTTCGCGTTCCATCCGCCCGGAAGTCGTCCGCGCGGATCCTGGCCTTCCTGGAGCCCCCTTGATTCCCTACTGGCACGCCCCCTCGTTCAAGCTGGGGCCCGTGGAGCTGAACCCCTTCAACGTCTTCGTGGCGGCGGGCATCCTGCTGGCCGCCCGCCTGCTGACGAAGCAGGCGGAGCGCGAGGGCCTGGACCCGAACCCGCTGGCGGACTTCGCGATGTGGGGGGTGGCGGCCGGCATGCTCTTCGGCCACTGGGTGCACCTGTTCTTCTACCACCCGGAGGAGCTGTCCAAGAGCCCGTTCCAGATTCTGCGCTTCTGGGACGGCCTGTCGTCCTTCGGAGGCCTGCTGGGCGGCATCCTGGCGGCGGTGGTGTTCTTCCGGATGAAGAAGCTGCGCTTCGGGGACTACGCGGACAGCTTCGCGCTGGGCGTGGCGCCGGGCTGGGCGGTGGCCCGGCTGGGGTGCTTCGCGGTGCACGACCACCCGGGGCGGCTGACGGACTTCTTCCTGGCGGTGCAGTTCCCCAACGGCAACCGGCACGACCTGGGCTTCTACGACGCCATCGTGCTCTTCGCGCTCACCGGCCTGCTGTACGCGGTGCGGGACATGCCGAGGCTGAAGGGGCGGCTGTTGCCGCTGCTGGCGATCCTGTACGCGGCGTGCCGCTTCGGGCTGGACTTCCTGCGGGCCACGGACCTGTCCTACGTGGACGCGCGCTACTTCGGCATGACGCCGGCGCAGTACGGCAGCCTGCTGCTGGTGGCGTACGGGCTGTGGGGCCTCCTGCGCAAGCAGGCGCCGAGCGCGTCCTCCCAGAAGCCGCCCGCGCCGCAGGGCCGGGTGGAGACGGCGCGGTAGCGTCCACGTCTGGCTCGAGGAGGTCTTGCGCGTGAGGGCACTGGCGTACGACGCACTGATGGCGCCGCTGGGCTGGGCGGGGTTGAACGCCGCCCGGCGGCAGCTGGTGGAGGGGCTCTCCGGCAAGGTGCTGGAGGTGGGCGCGGGCACGGGCCTGGCGCTGCCCGGCTATCCGGACACGGTCTCGTCGGTGACGGCGGTGGACGTGGACCTGGAGGCGCTGGTGCGGGCCCGGGCGCGGCGCAGCGGCGTGGCGCTGCTCCAGGCGGACGCGCAGGCGCTGCCGTTCACGGACGGCTCGTTCGACGCCGTGGTGTCCAGCCTGGTGTTCTGCTGCGTGGACGCGCCGGCCACGGCGCTGTCCGAAGTGATGCGCGTCCTGCGGCCGGGCGGGGAGCTGCGCCTGCTGGAGCACGTGCGGGCCCCCAACCGGACCGTGGCCACCGCGCAGGACCTGCTGACGCCCGCGTGGCGGCGGCTGTCCGGCGGCTGCCGCCTCAACCGGGACACCTTCCGCCTGGTGGAGCGCGCGGGCTTCCACATCCTCAAGCGCGAGCAGCGCCTGGGCGGCGTGGGTGAGTTCATCTTCGCACGGCGGCCCTGAGGACCGGGCCCCGGAGGGGGGCGGGTCAGGCACGTCCCGAGGGTCTGTCACGACCTTTCAGGGTGGATTCACCTACAGGATGTCAGGGGTCTCTCTAGGATGGCGTTCCTCGTCGCGGCGGACCTCCCCGCCGCGTCCCATCCCGTGAGGCCCTGACGCATGTCGCGAGCCCTTCGTCCCCTCGTCGCAGTGCTGCTGTTCGCCGGCTGTGGACCCGATGTCGCGCCGGAGGCCGCGCCCGACCTCGCGACCGCCCCGGCCGCGATGGAGGACTCCAGCCGCCATTCCCGTGAGGGCTCCGTGCGGCTGCCCACCGGCGTCACGCTCCGCTACGTCGAGCAGGGCCGCCAGGACGGGCCCGTCGTCGTCCTGCTGCACGGCTATACGGACTCGCACCACTCCTGGGACCTGGACCTGCCTCGCTTCTCGCGCCAGTACCACGTGTACGCGCTGGACCAGCGCGGCCATGGGGGCTCCTCCCGCCCGGCGTGCTGCTACACGCAGCAGGCGTTCGCGAAGGACGTGGTGGCCTTCCTGGACGCGAAGCGCATCCCGCGCGCCGTGCTGGTGGGCCACTCGATGGGCAGCTTCATCGCGCAGCAGGTGGCGCTGGACTTCCCCAGCCGCGTGGAGGGGCTGGTGCTCGTGGGCTCCGCGCCCACCGTGGCCGGCAACGACGTGGCCCTGGGCCTCGAGGAGGTCGTCGACACGCTGACCGACCCCGTGGACCCCACGTTCATCCACGAGTTCCAGGCCAGCACCTTCTACGCGCCCGTGCCGGAGTCCTACCTGGGCACCCTCGTGTCGGAGAGCGCCAGGCTGCCCGCGCGCGTGTGGCAGGACGCGCTGGACGGGCTCATCGCGGAGGACCACTCCGCGCGCCTGGGCCGCGTCCGCGTGCCCACGCTGATCATCGGCGGGGACCACGACGGCTTCTTCTCCGTGGACGCGCAGCGCGCCCTGGCCCGCGCCATCCGCGGCGCCAGGTACCTGCTCTACCCGGAGACCGGCCACGCGCCGCACGCCGAGCGCCCGCAGCGCTTCATGCGCGACGTGCACTCGTTCCTCGAGTCCCTGTAGTCGCTCGCGCGCCTCAGGCCCCGGCCACCCCGGCCTCCGGGCGGCCGGGGTCGCTCCGGGCCAGCACCACCACCGCCACCAGGATGAGCAGGCCGCCCAGGCCCTGCCGGAGCGACAGGCGCTCGCCGAGGAAGATGGCGCCCAGCACCACCGCCATCACCGGCTCCAGCGTGGAGAGCAGCGACGTGTTCACCGGGCCGATGCGCCTGAGGCCCGCGAAGAACGTGAGCATGGCCACCACCGTGGACAGCAGCGTCAGGCCCGCCACCGCGCCCCAACCTCCCAGCGTCTGGGGGAAGGACGGGCCCTTCACCAGCATCAGCGCCCCGAAGGCGAGCCCCGCGGACAGCGGGACGACGGTGCTCGCCGCGAGCGGCCCCGCCGGCCCCACCACCCGCGCGCTGGACAGGACGTAGAGCGCGTAGATGACCGCCGACAGCACGCCCAGGCCAATGCCCAGCGGCTCCGCGTCCGGGCCGGGGTCCACCGTGAGCGCCGTGCCGCACAGAGCCAGTCCCACCGCGAGCCAGCGGGGGCGGCTCAGGTGCTCGCGGCCCAGGGCCACCTGGATGACCGCCACCAGCGCGGGGAAGAGGTAGAGCAGGAGCGCCACCAGCCCGGCGGACGCGTGCTGGAGCGCGATGAAGTAGGCGCTGCCCTCGGTGAAGTAGCCCAGCGCGCCCAGCAGCACCAGGCCGCCCAGGACGCGGCCCCGGGGCCAGGTGCCGCCCTTCGCGACCATCACGCCCGCGAGCACCAGCCCGGCCAGCGTGAAGCGCAGGAACAGGAGCGTGGGCATGTCCGTGCCCGCCGCGTAGGCGAGGCGCGCGAACAGGCCCAGCGCGCCAAAGGAGGCGCCGGACAGGGCGACGAGGAGGAAGCCAGCGGTGCGGGTCTGCATGATGCCTGGGCGCGCACGCTGACCCAGGACCCGGCCCGCTGTCACGCGGGCCCCGGGCGCGGGCTCACCAGTTCTTCACGGAGCCCAGGTCGAACACGTCCGGGAAGCCGCCCTTGCGCAGGAGCTCCGCGGCCACCGCGCTGCGGCCGCCCGCGGCGCAGTACACCACCACGGGCGTGCCCGCCGGGCCGACCTCGGAGAGGCGCTGGGCCAGCACCTGCACGGGGATGTTGCGGGCGGCTTCCGGGTGCCCCTGCTGGAACTCCTCCGGGGTGCGCACGTCCAGCAGCACCGCGCCCCGGGCGACGAGTTCATGGGCCTTCTGCGAGCGTTCCTGAGGCGTCATGGCCTCCATTCAACCCCAGCCCGGGGCCCCTCGGACTGAAAACTGGAGGGCGCGACACCGGGCGCTACAGTCCTGTACCGAGACCCATGCGACTCGACAAGCTCACCCTGCTCCACCAACTGGCCGAGCGGCTCCAGCAGAGCGACCGACTGGCCCATCGCGCGGAGGCCGACGCCCGCGAGGCCGCCCGCAGCCTCGCCACCGAGTCCGAGAAGAAGGAGGACGGCCGCGCAGCCATCGAGTACGGCAGCCTCGCCACGGGGCAGGCCCAGCGCGCCCGCCGCCTCCAGGAGGAGCTTCAGGCGCTCACCGCCTTTGGCCAGAAGGAGCTGCCCCGCTTCCCGCGCCAGGGGCCCGTGGGCCTGGGCGCCCTGGTGGACGTCAGCACCGAGGACGAGGAGGGCTTCGCCGAGCGCACCTTCTTCGTGCTCCCCGCCGGCGCGGGCACCGAGCTCACCGGCCCCGGCGGCGACGGCTTCCTCTCCGTCATCACGCCCAACTCGCCCGTGGGCCGCGCCCTCCTGGGCAAGAGGGCCGGCGACACCGTGGAGGTGACGCTCGCGGGGGAGGTGCGCGAGTGGACCGTGCTGGAAGTGGCCTGAGCCGCCTCGGGCCTGCTCGGACCTAAGCGCCTTCGGTGGGCCCCGGCGCCGCGTGCGCGACGAGCCACTCCTCCGGGATGTCGCCCCGGGGCATCTCCAGGATGAACGTGGCGCCCGCTCCGGGCGCGCTGACGGCGCGCACCGTGCCGCCGAACGCCTCCACAATCTGGCGCGTGATGTAGAGCCCCAGGCCCAGGCCGCCGTAGTGCCGGTCACTCACCGCGCGCTCGAAGCGCTCGAAGATGCGCGACAGGTCGCCCGGCGCGATGCCGATGCCGTGGTCCTTCACGGTGAGCCGCGCCAGCGGGCCCTGCGCCTCCACCCCCACGACGACGGGGCGGCCGGCGCCGTACTTGAGCGCGTTGGACACCAGGTTCGTCACCACCTGCTCCAGCCGCAGCCGGTCCCACCGGCCCACCACCGGCACCGGCGCCTCCAGGCCCAGCTCCGTGCCGGCCTGCGCCGCCGCGGCGGAGAAGCGGTAGAGGATCTCCGCGGCCACGCTCGCCAGGTCCAACTCCTCCAGCTCCAGCCGCAGCCGGCCCGCGGTGATGCGCGACACGTCCAGCAGGTTGTCCACCAGGCCCGACAGCCGGCGCACCTGGCGCTGCACCACGTCCAGCGCCTCCGCGACGCGCTCGGTGGGCACGTCCTTGCCCTCGCGCGAGAGCGACACCACCTGCTTCTGCAGCAGTTGCACCTTGAGGCTCAGCGGCGTGAGCGGCGTCTTCAGCTCGTGGCTCGCGATGCCCAGGAACTCGTCGCGCTGGCGCACCGCCTCGCGCGCCTCGCGGTACAGCCGCGCGTTCTCCAGATAGAGCGCGGTGCGGTGGGCCAGCTCCGTGAGGAGGCGCTCCTCCTCCGGGCCAAAGGCGCGCAGCACGTTGGAGCGCAGCACCATCAGCGTGCCCGACATGCCACCCCGCACGCCCAGCGGGACGCTCAGGCAGCCGTGCGGGCCCAGCTCGCGCAGCAGCCGCGCGTGCTCCGCGTCCCTCGCGATGGCGGCCACGTGCTCCTCGGACAGGATGGGCAGGCGCCACACGCCTCCGGGCACGAACACCTGGGGCAGGCCGCCCGGCCTGGGCGGATCCGGCGGATAGCGCGTGAGCAGGTCGCGCAGGAGCGCGTGCCGCCCCGCGTCCGCGTGCAGGGCCGCCCCCACGCGCACGACCTCTTCGCCCCGGGTGCCCGGCGTCCGGAGGATGAGCAGGGCCCCCTCCCCCAGCGCGGGCACCAGCAGCTTGAGCAGCGGCTCCAGCTGCGCCTCCGCGTCCACGGACGTGCCCAGCAGCGCGCCGGCCTCCGCCAGCAGGCGCGGCGCGTCCAGCATCGAGGCCGGCAGCGGCTCCACCCCGTGCGTGCGCAGGAGCGCCGCCGCCACCTGCCCGTCCCCGGACCACACCGGCAC
>JAFADT010000923.1 GCA_023424585.1 Pseudomonadota bacterium | reverse complement strand
GCGAAGAGGGACAGCGCGCCGTACACGGCCAGCCGCGCCAGGGGACCACGCCCCGGACGGCGCTGGAGGTCGAGCGCGGCGCCCACGATGAAGCCGCTCCAGGCCGCGGCGTCGACGACGTTCTGCTGGGTCCCCAGCCGCGTCATCAGCACCGACAGCCCGAACGTGGTGCCCGCGACGACGGCCGCGGCCCAGGAAGTCCGCTGCCTCCGGCACAGCAGGAACACGCCCACCGCCGCGAGCACGACGTGCCCCAACTGCATCACCGTCATGGACACGATGGGGCCCGTGAGCAGCACCGCGGCCCAGCGGGGCGGGTAGTACACCTGCGAGTAGAGGGTCGCCGCGAACGGCTGGCCCAGGCGCAGGTAGGGGTTCCACAGGGGCACTTCGCCCGCGCGCAGCGACTCCAGCAGGAAGGCCGAGTCCGGGAAGAAGATGCGGAACAAATCCCGGCCCGCGAACAGCTGCCCGCCCAGCACCGGCCAATAGACGAAGGCGAGCAGCGCCAGCAGCCCCACGACGGTGGGAAGCCCTGCCCGTCTTCGCGTCCGCGGCGTCGTCATGCCGACGGCATCGTAGGACGGATGTCCTCACGTCAGTATCTGGAAGTCCTCCGCCACGGCGTCGAACTTCCCGCGGTCCAGAGGCATGGCTGGGTCGCCCCGCCGTCTCGGAACATCTCCAGGTCCTGCGCAAGGCACGGCTCGTCCGCGAGGAGCCACGGGGCCGCGAGCGCTACTACCACCTGGATCCGCGCCCGTTGGCGGAGGTGGAGGACTGGCTCAAGGCCTTCACGCACTACTGGAAGCAGCGGCTCGCCGCGCTCGAGGACGTGCTCGACGAGGAGTCACGCAAATGAATCCCCCCGCCGTCATCCAGCTGGACCACGTGTATGCCCATCCGCCCTCCGCCGTGTGGAAGGCATTGACGGACCCGGCGCTCCACGCGAAGTGGTGGGCCGCGGGCGACGTGCGGCCTGTCGTGGGCCACCGCTTCACGCTCGACATGGGCCCCTGGGGCCAGCAGCCATGCGAGGTGCTGGCGGTGGAGCCGGAGCGGCTGCTCCAGTACCGCTTCGCCACGGGCGTGCTCGACACGACCCTCGCCTGGCGCCTCCAGCCGGAGGGGACGGGGACGCGGCTCACGCTCATCCACGAAGGCTTCAACCTGGACTCGCCCCTGGGCCGCCGCGCCTTCGAGGGGATGAAGCCGGGCTGGCCGGGAGTGCTCGCACGGCTGGGAGCCGCACTCGGCGTCTGACTGGCCGCCCCCCTGAGACGACCCGTGGACGCAGGGGGGGAACGCGGATACAAGGCCGCCGCATGGAGGCCGTCACCGTGAAGAAGCCCACCCTCGTCACCGAAATCTCGAAGGAGTTCACCTTCGAGGCCGCGCACCGCCTGCCCCACGTTCCGGAAGGGCACAAGTGCTCGCGGGTGCACGGCCACAGCTACCGCATCGAGATCACCCTCCGCGGCCCCGTGCACCCGCAGTTCGGGTGGATCGTGGACTTCGCGGAGCTGAACGCCGCGTGGCAGCCGCTGCACGCCCAGCTGGACCACCGGCTGCTCAACGACGTCCCGGGCCTGGAGAACCCCACGAGCGAGCTGCTGGCCGCGTGGCTCTTCGAGCGCGTGAACGTGCCCGGCGCCACCGTCGCGCGCATCCGCGTGGCGGAGACCTGCACGTCCTCGTGCACCGTCTACGCCGCGGAGGGCTGAATCAGCGCTCCACCTGGCCCAGGTTGGCGTGGATGACCGCGCCATTCAGGACCGGGGTGGTGGCGCAGAGGTAGAGCACGTTGGCGATCTCCTCGGGCGCGATGAGCCGCCCGAACGTCGACATCGCCGCCACGCCCGCCCGGACGGCGGGGTCCGCGCCCATGTGCTCGCGGAGCATCTCCGTGTCCGTGAAGCCAGGGCAGACGGCGGCGGTGTGGATCCGCGTCCCCACCAGGTCCTGGCAGGTGGCCCGCATCATCCCGATGAGCGCGTGCTTGGTCGTCACGTAGGACGCCACGCCCTTCACGGCCTTCTCCCCCAGCGTGGACGCCACGTAGAGCAGGGACGAGCCAGGGCTGAGCAGCGGCCGCGCCAGGCGGTTGAGCACCAGCGGGGCCACCACGTTGACCTCCAGCACGCGGCGCAGGTGGTCCGCGTCCATGGTCAGCGCGTCGTCGTGCTCATAGAGGGCGGCGTTGTGCACCACGCACAGGCGCCCATGGCCGGCGCCGTCGCGCAGCGCCTGCTCCACCGCGGGCTCCCAGCCCGGCACGGCCAGGTCCACCGGCACGTTGACGACGCCCGGCACGCCGCACGGGCCGCGCGACACGTTGATGACGCGCCAGCCCTCCTCGCGGAAGCGCGCCGCCGCCGCCCGGCCGATGCCCCGGCTGGCGCCGGTGATGAGGACCTGATCAGACATCCCGCCTCCACTCCCAGGAGGCCCACTGGCCGGGGCCCGAAGCGCACTTCACCACCAGCTGCGTGATGTGGTCGCGCGCCATCCCGCTGCCGTCGCCCACCAGCCCCTCGCCGAAGACGCGCGCCAGCTCCTCCAGCGACACGTTGGCCACGGGGAGCACCGTCACGTCGCGCGCGAGGAAGCGCAGCTCCTCGCCGTTGAAGTGCGCCACGTGGTTGCCCTGCGCGTCCCGCTCCAGCCGCAGGTGCGGGGAGCGGTCCGGCAGGAAGAAGGTCTCGTTCCAGGCCTTGCAGCGGGCGATGATGGCCTGCTTGAGCGGACCGTAGTCCGAGAGCAGGCCGTCGTCGGCCACCTCCCCCGTCAGCGCGACGTAGACGGAGAAGTTGTGCCCATGCAGGTTCTCGCGGTGCGTGGCGGAGAAGATGGTGAAGTGCCCCGCGGAGAACTTCATCTCTTCCTTGTGCAGCTCGAGGGTCGTGGTGCGCGGCGCCATGGGATGCCCCAGGGCATACCACCCAGGGCCAAGGCGGGACTAGAAGAGGAAGCCCGAGGCGAGGAAATCCGAGAGCGGATGGTCGTACGAGCCCATGCACGGGGCCACGCCCCGTGGGCCAGCAGCGGCGCTGCGCCAGCTGCGCTGGTCCTGGACGGCCGCTCCAAGCAGACACCCCGCCCCCGGCGCGATTTCCCGCCATGATGAAACGATGATGAGGAGACGAGCCCTCCGTGCGGTTCGATACGGGGCGCATCTGGATGATGGCTCCACCCTGATGCGCGAGAGGTGGTCCATGCTGAAATCCCTCCTGAGAAGCACCCTGCCGCTGCTCTTGATGATGCCCGCCGGGCCCGTGCTGGCCCAGCCAGACGCGGGCGCCGCCGCCACGAGCGTCATCGTCGGCACGGTGACTGACATTGAAACCAAGAAGCCCCTGCCGGACGTGGTCGTCACCGCGACCTCACCGAGCCTGGTGGGCGAACAGACGGTCGTCACGGACGCGAATGGAGACTACCGCATCCCCCAGCTTCCGGCGGGCACGTACACCCTGCGGTTCGAACTGGAGGCGTTCCATGTCTACGCCCGCCCCGACCTCCAGTTGCTGCCCAACCGCACCATCCGCGTGAACGTGGAGCTGCTCCCTGGGAGCCTCTCGGCGACGACCATCGTTGGCGCCCCGCCAACGACCGACGTCGGCTCGACGAGCCAGGGCGTCAACATCGACCAGGAGTTCGTCAAGCGCCTCGCGGAGATGCGCCCGGTGATCAAGAACGGCGGGAAGCGCGAGTTCGAGTCCCTGGCGGAGCTGGCGCCGTCCGGCGACGGAGACCCGAACAGCACCAACGACCGCGCGCGCGCCCCGTCCTGGGCCCTGCCGTACATGCACATCTTCGTCGCGGACGGCACGCCGCAGCCGGTGTACCGCGCGCCTCAGGCCTCGGCGGTCCCCACGCCCCAGCCCGCGCCGGAGCGGACCGTGGCCCCGAAGAACCAGCGCTTCTTCGACATGTACTTCAAGGGCTACGGCGTGAACCCCACGGTGGACACCGAGGAGGAGCGCTTCTCCACCTTCTCCGTGGACACCGACACGGCGTCGTACACGCTGGCGCGCGCCTACCTGGAGCGCGGCGCGCTTCCGGACGAGCAGGCCGTGCGTGTGGAGGAGTTCGTCAACACCTTCGACTATGGCTACGCCAACGCCCCGGACGCGCCCTTCAGCGTGAACGTGGAGGGCTTCCCCTCCCCCGCCCGCAAGGGCTACCAGGTGGTGCACATCGGCGTGAAGGCGCGCGACGTGAGCCGCGCGGCGCGAAAGCCAGGGCACCTGGTCTTCGTCATCGACGTGTCCGGCTCCATGGCCATGGAGAACCGGCTGGGCCTGGTGAAGCGCTCGCTGCGCCTGCTGGTGGACGCGCTGGATGAGCGGGACTGGGTGTCCATCGTCGTCTACGGCACCACCGCCCATCAGGTGCTCGCCCCCACCAACGCCACGCAGAGGGCCACCATCCTGAGCGCCATCGACAGCGTCCAGTCCGAGGGGTCCACCAACGCGCAGGCGGGCATGGAGCTGGGCTACTCGCTGGCCGCGAGCCACATGCTCGAGGGCGGCATCAACCGCGTCATCCTCTGCTCGGACGGCGTGGCGAACAACGGCATCACCCAGGCGGACGGCATCTGGGAGCGCGTGAAGGAGCAGGCGGCGGCGGGCATCACCCTGTCCACCGTGGGCTTCGGCATGGGCAACTACAACGACGCGCTGATGGAGCGGCTGGCCCAGGTGGGCGAAGGCAACTACGCCTACGTGGACAAGCTGGAGGAGGCCCGCCGCATCTTCGTGCAGAACCTCACCGGCACGCTCCAGGTGGTGGCCAAGGACGTGAAGCTCCAGGTGGAGTTCGACCGCAAGACGGTGTCCCGCTACCGCCTCATCGGCTACGAGAACCGGCTGCTCACGCGGCAGCAGTTCAACGACGACCGCGTGGACGCGGGTGAAGTGGGCGCGGGCCACGCCGTCACCGCCCTCTACGAGGTGAAGCTGCGCGACCCGTCCCAGACGAACTTCGGCACGCTGCGGATCCGCTACAAGGCCCCGGAGGGCGGCAGCTCGCGCCTCATCGAGAAGGCGATGCCCGTGACGCTCCTGCGTCCCGCCTATGAGCAGGCCGCGTCCCCCACCCGCCTGTCCTACGTCGCCGCCGCCTTCGCGGAGAAGCTGCGCGGCTCCTACTGGGCGCGCCCGCTCACCTACGACGCGCTCGCGTCGCTGTGGGAGGAGCTGGGCACGCCGCTGAAGGCCCGTGCGGACGTGGTGGAGCTGGGCGGGCTCATCCGGCTGGCGAAGAAGCTGGACCGCCGCGAGGACCGCTTCGAGTCCTTCGCGCCGGTGCGCACCATGGACGCCGACCGCGTCCCCACCCTCAAGTAGGAACCTCCGGATGCCGCGCAGGCTGCTGCCCACCCTCGTCGCCCTCGTGCTCGGCCTCGCCGGGCTCGGGGTCGGCCTGGGGTATCTCCACCGCATCTTCGCCGCCGAGCGCGAGGATGCGCGGGCCTCGCTGCGCTCCCGGCGCGAGGCCCTGGAGCAGTACGCGCGCGCCTCGCTGGGGCAGGCGCTGCGCGAAGGCCTGGAGGGCGCGCGCGGCACGCTGGCGGCGGCGAAGGAGGATCCGCTGGTGGCCACGCCGGGGCTGTACCTGCGGGAGCAGGGGGAGCAGGTACTGCCCCGGCTGGCGCTGTTCGACACGGCCGGGGACTCGCCCGCGAAGGACCGCTACGCGCGGCTGCGGGCGGGCACGGAGGTCGCGGACGAGGACGAGGGCCCGTGGAAGGAGCGGCTGGCGCGGATGGCGCTGGTGGAGCAGGCGCTGAAGGCGAAGGACCGGAAGGCCACGCTGCTGTCGTTGATGGCGCTGCTCCAGCACCGCGCCCGCTTCGTGCTCGCGTCCACGCGGGACCTGCCCTCGCTGCTGGTGGTGCTGGAGGACGTGGCGGCGCGGGGCGACGTGATGCCGGACCTGATGCGGGCCCTGGTGCGCGACGGGCTCCTGGATGGACAGGGCGGAGGGCGGCTGGAGGGGTTGCAGCGGTTGCTGCTGCTCAAGCGCTCGCGCTTCACGCCGGAGGACTTCGACTTCCTGCGCGGAAGGGTGGCGGCGCTCTCCCTGCGCGTGGGCGTGCCGGTGGAGGACTTCGAGGCCCGTGCTCGCGAGCTGACCGCGTCGCCGCTGCCCCTCCCGGAGGCCGTGCTGGAGCCGGTGCTGGTCCGGCCCGGCTGGTACCTGGAGCCGCTCCAGGGCGCGGACGTGCGCGGGCTGGCGCTGGACCTGCCCGGCCTGCTGGCGGGGCTCACCCGCGAGATGCGCGAGCGCGGCCTGCTGGAGGCGGACGGGCGCGTGACCCTGCCGGGGGATGCGCCCGTGATGTCGCTGGCGTCGCTGCCCGTGGCGGTGGAGGCGTCCGCCTGGGCGCGGGGCGAGGAGGCGCTGGAGGGCCGCTACCGGCTCAAGACGCTGATGCTGGCGCTGTGCGCGGCGCTGGCGCTGATCATCGCGGCGCTGGCCTTCGTGGCGCAGCAGCGCAAGTACCGCTTCCTGGAGCTCAAGAGCGACTTCGTGGCCACGGTGTCGCACGAGCTGCGCACGCCGCTGGCCTCCATCCGCCTGCTCGCGGAGACGCTGGAGTGGCGGGTGGCGGAGGGCGCGGACGCGAAGGACTACCCCGCGCGCATCATCCGCGAGGCGGACGGGCTGGGCTTCCTGGTGGAGAACCTGCTGTCCTTCAACCGCATCGACAAGGGGCGCTGGGTGCCGAGGCTCGCGCCGGTGCGGCTGGACGAGCTGGTCTCCCAGCTGCGCCGGGACCTGGAGTCCAGCGCTCCGGTGCCGGTGGAGCTGACCGCGGACGTGGACGCGCGCGAGCTGAACGCGGACGCCCAGCTGTTGCGGCTCCTGCTGACGAACCTGGCGCGCAATGCCTGTGCGTACAACACGCGCAGCCCCGTGCGGCTCCAGGTCCAGACGCTGCCCGGAGGGCGCGTGCGCTTCACGGACAACGGCACCGGCATCCCGGAGGCCGAGTGGGAGCGCGTCTTCGGCGAGTTCTACCGGCTGTCCGGCCGCGACGGCCGCGAGGTGCCCGGCAGCGGGCTGGGGCTCGCGCTGTGCCGGAAGATCGCCCGGCTGCACGGAGGCACGCTGCGCGTGGCGGCCTCCGGCCCTGAAGGCACCACCTTCGAGCTGACCCTCCCCGAGTACCGGCCCGAGGCCCGGAGCACCGCATGACCCCCGCCGCCCCCACCGTCCTCGTCGTGGAGGACGACCCGAACCTGCGGCTCGCGCTGCGCGACAACCTGGAGCACCAGGGCGGCTACGCCGTGGAGGAGGCCGCCACGGTGAAGGAGGCGCGCGAGCAGCTCTCCCGCCGCGACTTCCAGCTCATCCTCCTGGACGTGATGCTCCCGGACGGAGACGGCTACGCGCTCTGCCGCTCGCTGCGAGAGGAAGGCGTGGGCGTGCCGGTGCTGATGCTCACCGCGCGCACGCTGGAGGAGGACGTGGTGCGCGGCTTCGAGTCCGGCGCGCAGGACTATCTGGGCAAGCCCTACCGGCTGCGCGAGCTGCTCGCGCGAGTGGGCGCCCACCTGAGGCGCGGCGGCGTGGCCCCCGTGAAGGTCCTGCGCTTCGCGGGCTACAGCGTGGACCTGGACCGGCGGCGGGTGGAGCTGCCCGAAGGCATGGAGGTGGAGCTGACGCGCAAGGAGTTCGACCTGCTGGCCTTCTTCCTCAAGGAGCGCGAGCGGGCGCTCAAGCGCGACGAGATCCTGGACGCGGTCTGGGGCACGGACGTGGTGGTGGACCCGCACACCGTGGACAACTTCGTCTCCAGCCTGAAGCGCAAGCTCAAGTGGACCAGCGCGTCCCGCTTCTCCATCCAGACCGTGCGCGGAGTGGGCTACCGTATGGAGGTCGAGCGCGGTTCCTGATGCCCGCTTGTCAGCGCCAGGGCCCCAAGAAAGACTGACCGCATGGCCTCCGCCCGCCGCATCCTCGTCCCGCTGCCCGACCATGACTTCGACGTCACCGAGGTGGCCGTGCCCTGGCGCATGCTCACCGACGCGGGCCATGACGTCGTGTTCGCCACGGAGAAGGGGCACATGCCCGCGGCGGATCCGCTGCTGCTCACCGGCGTGCTCTTCGGGAAGCTGGGCGCGGATCCGGAGCCCAAGCGCTTCTATGGCGACCTCACGCTCACGGAGGCCTTCCAGAAGCCCCTCACCTGGGACGCGGTGACGCCGTCGGACTTCGACGCGCTCCTGCTACCCGGAGGCCACGCGCCGGGCATGCGGCAGTACCTGGGCAGCGGGCTGCTCCAGGCGAAGGTGGCGGCGTTCTGGGCGCTCCAGCGCCCCGTGGCGGCCATCTGCCATGGCGTGCTGGTGCTGGCGCGCACCAAGGACCCCGCCACCGGCAGGAGCGTGCTCCACGGCACGCGCACCACCTGCCTGCCCAGGTACATGGAGCGCTCCGCGTACCTGCTGACGGCGTGGAAGCTGGGGCGCTACTACCGGACCTACCCCGCCTACGTGGAGGAGGAGGTCGTCGCCGCGCTCGCGGACCCCAGCCACTTCGAGCGCGGCCCCCGCGTCCTGTCCAAGCGCGGCACCGCGACGGACCACGCGCCCGCCTTCGTGGTGGAGGACGGGCGCTACGTGTCCGCGCGGTGGCCGGGGGACGCGTACCTCTTCACGGAGCGCCTCCTACAGCGCCTGTGAGGCGGCGGCTCAGGACTCGTCGTCGCTGCTGTCGGACATGTAGCCGCCGACCTTGCTGAACTCCGTCGGCGGCTCCGGCGGCTTGCGCATCTTCTTGTCGTCGTAGTTCACCGCGCGGCGCATGTAGTCCGGCTTGTCCGCCATGGGGAACGTGGGCGTCTTCCCCGTGAAGGCCTGCTCCAGGCTGATCTCCCCGGCCTGCACCATGCGCAGCGTCGCGCGCCCCGCCTTGCCGGAGCCCCCGACGCGCATGGGCTCGGACACGTTCATGATGGCCAGGAGCTTGGCGGCGGCGTTCTTCGACTTGTCGTCCGTGAGGTGCTGCGGGGCCTTGCCGTCCAGGCTGTCGAGCAGGTCCGTGGCGATGTCCTTGTCGCTCTTGCCCCCGGCCTTCAACGCCCCCACCAGGTCCGAGTACTTTTGCCCCACCGCCTTGTTGCCGTAGTCCTTCTTCGCCTGCGTGGTGATCTTGAAGGCCGGGTCGGACGTGGGGAACTTGCTCGCGTTCACCGGGCCGAAGGGCGTCTCCACCCGCTGCTTGCCGGCCGTCTTCGGATCCAGCCTCTGGAAGCCCTGCGCGGTGCCCACGAAGCCGCTGCGACCGCTCGACGAGCCCACCGCGTCCGCTGACGACGGTCCTCGCGAAGCTTCGCCCGCTTCAGCCGGGCCTCCGTCGTGTTGTCCTTCACGTCAGTCTTCGCCAGCTTGTCCGGCGCCGACGCCGCCGCCGCGTCCGAGGCGTCCAGCGGGCGCTTCTTGCTCGTGCTCGCGGTGCTCGTGGAAGGCGTGGAGACGGTGTTCGGCGCCTGGGGGGTGGTGGCGGGCGGAGACTTCGGCAGCGACGTCGCCTTGAAGGGGGAGCCGCCAATCGACTTGGGCATGAGGGGCCTCCGGGGTGACACGGGGGACGAACTGGCGCCGCAGCTTGGCCAGGGCCACCCCCGCGCGCGCGAGGCCATTCTCCCTCCTGTTCAACTGACACCTTTGCGTACTCCCCGGATTGACTGGATACCATGCTCAATGGCATGAAGCCCCACGACTTTGTTCTTCAAAAGAACAAAGTCACCATGGAGGTTCGGATTCACCTCCTGGGAGTTCCTTCACCTGCTGGCGGTACCCACGGGAGACGTCATGAGCCACAAGGGGATGATCCGCGGTCTGTCGTTGCTGGGAGTCGTGGGCGCGCTGGCCGGCTGTTCGGGGCCCGAGGCCGGAGAGGACGCGCCAGGGGCCGTGGGCCAGGTGGAGAGCGCGGCCGTCGTGTCCACCATCACGGAGGGCGACTACGTCATCCGCTCGGTGCGGACGAACAAGTGCATCGACGTGGCGTCCTCCAGCACGGCCGACGGCGCGAAGGTGCAGCAGTGGGACTGCAACGGCACCAACGCGCAGAAGTTCCACATCTCGCCCACGTCGGGCGGGTTCTACAAGATCATCAACGTCAACAGCGGCAAGGCCCTGGACATCAAGGAGGTCAGCACCGCGGAGAACGCCGTCCTCCACCAGTGGACCTACGTGGACGGCGCCAACCAGCAGTTCCAGTTCATCAACCGGGGCGGCGTGCAGTTCAGCTTCCACCCGCGCCACACGGGCATGGCCATGGACCTGTCGTGGGGCTCGCCGGACAACGGCACGCTCATCGTCCAGTACCCCTTCTATCCGGACCGCGACAACCAGCGCTGGACGTTCGACCTGGTGTCCGGCGGCGGTGGAGGCGGCGGCACGGGCTTCGCGGGCATCCTCACCCGCGACACGTTCAACACCATGTTCCCCAGCCGCAACGGCTTCTACACCTACGACGCGCTCATCGCCGCCGCGAACACCTTCCCGGGCCTGGCGACCACGGGTGACACCGACACGCGCAAGCGCGAGGTGGCCGCCTTCCTGGCCAACGTGTCGCACGAGACGGGCGGGCTCGTTTACGTCGAGGAGATCAACAAGGGCGACTACTGCGACACGTCCTGGGGTCCTCCGGGGTGCAGCTGCGCGCCCGGCAAGCGGTACTTCGGACGCGGCCCCATGCAGCTGTCGTGGAACGGCAACTACTGCGCTGCGGGCAACGCGCTGGGGCTACCGCTCCAGGCGAACCCGGACCTGCTGGCACAGGACGCGAACGCCGCGTGGCGCTCGGGCTTCTGGTTCTGGACCACGCAGACGGGCGCGGGCTCCATGACGGCGCACAACGCCATCGTGAACGGCGCGGGCTTCGGCGAGACCATCCGCACCATCAACGGCTCGCTGGAGTGCAACGGCCGCAACCCCGCGCAGGTGAAGAGCCGCGTGGACGCGTACAAGTACTTCTGCGGCCTGCTCGGCGTGAGCCCCGGCGCCAACCTGGAGTGCTAGACGCTGGAAGGCGGGTGGCGCGCGGCGCTTTCTTCCGCCTCGCGCCACCTGCGTCCGTCCGGCAAGGCCTAACGGCTGGCCGCCGGGTTTCGCCAGATGAGCAACACCTGGTTGATGGTGCTCACCCACCGCCGGGCGGCGCCCGAGTCCTCGTAGATGGCGTCCTTCATCAGCTTGAAGACGAAGTCATTGCCATCCTGGAGGAGGAGCCGGACGCCGTCTCCCTTCCAGAAGCTCTCGCGCACCTCCGCGCGGGCAATGTCTTTCAAGTAGAAGTTGAAGAGGAGCGTGCCGTCCGCGTCCTCGGCGAAGATGCGCCGGCTGGTCATCGTCGCCAGGTAGGTGCCGAAGAACGTGTCATCGGCCCGGCGCGTGGACACCAGGGACTGCAACTGGATGTCTTCCTTCGGAGCCAGCAGGACCTTCGTCTTCATGACTCCCCCTCCTGGGTGGGCGTGCCCTGGAAGAGCGTCCCTTCCTTGTAGAGCTCCGTATAGCCACACGTGCCGCAGATCGCGGTGAACAGCGAAATGGGCGCCGCCTGGGCGAAGCCCTTGTCTGGCTTCAGGGTGTAACGGCTGAGGGGAATGTTGAGCAGGCTTTCCGGGCAGTTGATGCAGAGGAGCGTCATCGCCCCCTGCTGCTCGGGATGTGCGCGCAGGGGCATGGACTCAGTCCTCCGTGATCTTGCTGTGGCCACGAGGAGTGTTCTTGTTGATCTTGTCCCGCGCCGCCTGATCCTTCATTCGCGCGATGTCCCGCTGCGTCTGCTCGTGGCGGTTCTGGTCGTCCCGGTCGTAGGCGTCGTCGATGACGTTCCCCAGTCCCCGCCCCACCGTCGCGGCCCCGGTGATGGCGCCCCCTACGCCCCGCATGACCGAACCGCTGCCTGGGTACAGGACGTCCGCGACACCTGAAGCCAGCCCCACGGCCTTGCCCACCTTGCCGATGGCGTCGTAGGTCTTGTCCCGCTGCTGCTGGCTCGCCGAACGGCCCTCCCCCACGGCCTCGATGCCGGCCATGGCCGGTTCCTCGCCCGGCTCCTCTCCCGAAGAGGGAATGCGGAAGGGGTCTTCCGTCACGGGGCGGTAGGAGTGGTTTCCGCCGAAGAAGCCCTCCCCATCATCCGGTGGCATGACGTCCGGCATCAGGGGATCCGCCCCTCGCCCGGGGGGACGGTGGATCGGCTCGGGAGCATCAGAGAAGAATCCCGCTCCAGGCCTCCTGGCCCGGATGCGGAATCTCCTGCGGCGGAGTGGGGCCACGGAGAGGCGACGGCCGCCCCTCCGCTCGCGCGGTGTTGGACTGCGGAGCCTCATCCTCTTCGTCGAAGAAGCCAGTCATGTTTCCCCCTCACGGGATTATTCCCGCGCTGCTGCAAACCGAATCCTCGGTTGGGAACCGCGGCTCCGTCAAGACGGGGGACGCGGCGGGTCAGCGTCCGGGGAGCTGCCCCAGCAGGTCGAAGAGGGCCGCGCGCGTGAGCCCCGCGGCGTCGCGAACGGCCGTCTCCAGCATCCCCTTTGCCCGTCCGAGCTGGGCCGGATCCGCCTCCTCCAGCGCGGCCACGGCGGCCTCCTGGAGGTCGCGCGGCGCGGCGGGGCCCAGCTGGCCCTTCAGCAGGAAGAGGGCCTCCGCCGCCGGAGCACCGGAGCGCACCAGCGCCACGGCGGAGCGGGCCGCGACATGGGGACTCTCATCCCGGAGGTGCTCGCGGAGGACCGCGATGGCCGCGGGCGATGGGGGACCGCACACGCCCAGCAGGGATGCCGCTTCCTGCCGGATGGGCGCTTCCGGCGCGGTCAGCGTGCGCAGCAACGCGGGCTCCAGGCCGGGCAGCGCGGGCGCGGGCCGTGACTCCGCGTTCAGCTCCTCCAGCAGGCCCCGGAGCGACACCAGGGCCAGGTAGAGGCGCGCTCCGTCCGAGCCGCGCACCTGCTCCAGCAGCCTGGGCGCGGTGAGCTCTGGCGCCAGCGGGGCCAGCGCCGCCAGGGACTCCAGCGCGGAGAGGGCCACGGGCTCCTCGTCCTCCAGGAGCGCCAGCAGCCGGGGCAGCTCCGACGCCGCGGCGGTCCCCAGGCGCCCCACGACCCGCGCCATGGCGCCACGGACCGAAGCCTTCGGGTGCTGGAACAGCCCGCCCAGCGCGGCGAGCTGGAACGGCTCCACCCGGCACACGCCGGTCAGCACTCCCGCCGCGTTCTCCAGTCCCGGAGCATCCGCCTCCATCCGCGTGAGCACCGCCAGCACGCTCTGGACGGCGAGCCTCGCGAGGCCCGCCTGCGGGGGCCACCAGCCGCGCTGCAACAGGAACAGCAGGGGCTCCGCGACCGCCGTCCCGGGCCGCCCCAGCTCCTCCAGCAGCGCCCGGGCGGTCCGCTCCCGCGACTCCGCGGGCCCGGACACCAGCCGCTCCTCCAACGCAGACAGCGCCTCCTCCCGAGCCCCCGCGTCCCGTGAAGCGAGCCCGCCCAGCCACTCCTCCACCGTGCGGACACGCCCCCTGTTGCGCTCCGAAGACATGGCCCCAGGGTAGCGCAACACCCCGGAAGGCCAGGGGCGTCACGCTAGGGAGCGGCCTCGGTGACGTGCCCCTCCCTGTCCACGTCGAAGTGGAGCGTGCCCCGGTTCTTGCCCACCACGAACAGGGCGTAGCGGCCCCCGGGCTGGAGCGCCCGGGGCCCGTCCAGGACAGCGAAGCCGGGGGGCGCCTCGCCATACGTCAGCGAGGCCACGCTGGCCATGTCGCCATATGGCTCCGCCCGCAGC
>JAFADT010000912.1 GCA_023424585.1 Pseudomonadota bacterium | reverse complement strand
CGCCACCACCGCCGTCCGGTGGCCGGGCGGGCGTGACCAGTTCCCATCAGCGGGCCGCCGGTGATGCTTTCCGAGTGGGGGGCGCCGGAAGAGAATGGCCCCTTCCGACCGTTCTGCGGGGTCCATGAAGGCTGGCGGCACGACCAGGGTGTGGGTACGCAGGGGCCTGGGGCTGCGCGGGCGGGCCCTGGCCGTCCTGCTGGGCCTCTCCCACTTCGTGCGCCTGCGCTACCAGGCCCGCATCGTGCCGCTGGCGGGCGCGCCGGAGGCCCCCGTGGCCCTGGTGTTCGGGGCGGGGCTGGCGCCGGGCGCGGTGCCGTCGCCGGTGCTGGCGCAGCGGCTGGACGCGGCCATCGCGCTGTGGCGGCAGGGCAAGGTGCGGTCGCTCCTGGTGAGCGGGGACAACTCCGCGCCCTTCCACAACGAGACGCGGGCCATGCGGCGCTACCTGCTGGAGCGCGGGGTGCCGGAGGACGCGGTGCTGGGGGATGAGGCGGGGCTGTCCACCTACGACAGCTGCCTGCGGGCGCACTCGGTGTTCGGCGCGGACCGGGCGGTGCTCGTCACGCAGCGCTTCCACCTGTCGCGGGCGCTCTTCATCGCCAACTCGGTGGGCATCGACGCGTGGGGCGTGGCGGCGGACGAGGGGCGGCCGACCCCCTGGCGCTACACGGTGCGCGAGACGCTCTCCCGCGTGCTGGCGCTGGGGATGGTGCTGCTGGAGGTGGAGCCCGGCAGCCCTGACGGCCAGCCGCCGACGGCTCCCCGCTGACGGGGGCGGGCCCGGCAGGCAGGCGGGCTGCGTCCATTGCGGCTGCCGTCCCGGGGTCGCATTTTCGTGGGGACACGGAGGCTTTCTCAACCGTCCCTGTCGAGGAGACCCCATGCGATTCAACAAGCTCGGAGATGAGGACGTGGGCGAGTCCACCTCGCTTCGCCACCGGAACCCGGACACCGGAGAGGATGAGATCAACATCTCGGACCAGGACATGGCTGTGTCGCCGCCCCTGGAAGAGGAGGCGGATGCGCGGGACATCCTGCCGGATCAGATCCAGCGCTTCGGCCGGGAGGAGGAGGAAGAGGAGCGTGAGCTGACCGCGCAGCCCGACGAGCCCGGCCCCCGCGCGCAGTCGCCGGACCTGCTGCCCGAGTAGCCGGGGCCTGGCCCCTGGATGTGGATGCGAACAGGGCGCGTCCCCGTGCGAGGGACGCGCCCCTTGTTTCAGGGGGAGGCACCCGTGAGGTGCCCCCGTCCCTTGTGCTCAGGACCTGCGGCGCGAGGACTTCTTCACCGTGGGCTTGCGGGCCAGGGCCTTCTTCGCGGCCCCGCCCTTCCGGGCAGCGGCCTTCTTCAGGGAGGCGCCACGCTTCTGGGCGGCTCCCTTCTTCGCGGAGGCCTTCTTCAGGGAGGCGCCACGCTTCTGGGTAGCCCCCTTCTTCGCGACACCCTTCTTCGCGGCACCCTTCTTCGCGGCGGTCTTGCCCGCGGCCTTCTTCACGGCACCCTTTTTCGCGGCGGCCCTACCTGCGGCCTTCTTCGCGGCACCACGCGCGGGCGCGGCTTTCTTCGCGGCGGCCTTGCCCGTGGCCTTCTTCGCGGCGGCCTTCTTCACGGCGGCCTTGCCCTTGGCCTTCTTCACGGCACCTCGCGCGGGCGCGGCCTTCTTCGCGGTGGCCTCCTTCCGAGCGCTCTTCCTTGCGGGGGCGGACGGCGCCTCCGTCACGGGCGGCTCGCGACGGGCCTTCTTCGCGACGGGGCGCTTCGGCTCGGGCTCCGCGAACAGCTCCTCCTGCTCGGGGGCCTCCTCGTCGGACAAGGCCTCCGCCTCACCGGTGTCCCCGGCGAGCTCCTCCTCCAGTTCCTCCTCGCCGGACACCTCGACCTCGCCCTCTTCGAGCGCCTCCTCTTCGTCAGCCTCCGCGTCGGACGCGTCCTCCTCGTCCACACGCGCCGCGGCGCCGGACAGCGCGCCCTGGAGCACGGCGTTCATGGCGCGCGCGAAGGTCCGCTCCCCGAAGGTCTCCACCTCTTCCACGGGCGGAATCAGCACCTCGAGCATGTCCTTGAGCGTGCGGTACAGCCGCATCTCCTTCTTCTCGCCGTCCCAGGTGCCGAAGACCCAGGCGTCCCCGTCCAGCGCGTCCACCCAGCCGGGCAGCGGCCCGCCGCCGTCCCCCTGCTCCTCCATCGCGGACTTGCGCGCGACGAACAGGTGCCGGTGCGTCCCCTTCAGCCCGAAGCGCCACACGCCCGCGGCGGGCAGGCCCACCACCATCAGGCGACTCTTCTCCAGGACGCTGGGCTCCCCCTCCTCGCCACGCAGCGGGTACAGCCGCACCTCGCCCTGGAAATCACCGCCGTTGACCCCCTGGTACAGGACCGCCAGGTCCTCGGGGAACGGGACGCCGCACTCCGTCTCCGCGCGGCGGACCTCCTCCGCCTGCACACCCACCGAGGTCGCCTTCGCCGACTTGCGCAGTGCCTCCAACCACTCGTGCATGACCCCTCCACGACATCGACAGCCACCAGGGCTCGCACCTTACGGCGCCTGGGCCCCCGTGCGCAGTGTGCATGTCGGGTTTCGTCCACCCGACGCCTGTAGACATATCTGGACAACCTGACACGCCCGCCCCCGCCATCCCTCCCGGCCGCCTGCCCCGAGGCCTGGCGGCCTGGATGGAAGCCCGGCCCCCCGGGCGTTAGGAAGGACGCCATGGCGCATCCCATCAGCATCGAGGCGACGACCGAGACCTTCGACTCGCTCGTCCTGGAGCCCCGCGACGAGCTGGTGGTCGTGGACTTCTGGGGTCCCGGCTGCCCCAACTGCGACATCTACGCGGCCGCCGAACCGGAGCTCCTCCGGGAGCTGGACGGCGCCCCCATGCGCGTCGTCAAGGTCAACGCCTACGAGCACGAGCCCCTGGCCACCCGCTTCGGCCTGTATGGCATCCCCACCTTCCTGCTGTTCCGCAACGGGCGGCTCCTGGGGAAGATGAGCCAGTACTACGGCAAGCCGTACTTCCTGGGCGTCATCCGGGACCACCTGCCCGGCGGCGCCAGGGCGCAGGCCTGATCAGTCCCGGTAGCCGCGCGCCTGGAGCCGGAACAGGTGCGCGTACCGCCCGTCGAGCGCCATCAGCTCGTCGTGGCTGCCCAGCTCCTGCACCGTCCCGTTGTGGAGCACGGCGATCTGATCCGCCATGCGCACCGTGGAGAAGCGGTGCGAGATCACGATGGCGATGCGGTCCGCGGCCAGCGCCTGGAAGCGCTCGAAGAGGGCGTGCTCGGCCTCCGCGTCGATGCTGGCCGTGGGCTCGTCCAGGATGAGCACCTCCGCGTCGTCGCGCATGAAGGCGCGCGACACCGCCAGCTTCTGCCACTGGCCGCTGGACAGCTCCTGGCCCTTCTCGAACCAGCCGCCCAGCATCGCGTCGTACTGGCCGGGCAGCGCCGCGATGACGGAGTTGGCCCCGCCCTGCTCCGCCGCCCGCTCGATGCGCGGCCGGTCCTCCAGGGCGGGCACGTGCCCCAGGCCGATGTTCTCCGCCACGCTGAACTGGTAGCGCACGAAGTCCTGGAACACCGCCCCGAAGCGGCCGCGCAGGTCGTCCGCGTCCATCCGCGCCGTGTCCACGCCGCCGTAGAGGAT
>JAFADT010000144.1 GCA_023424585.1 Pseudomonadota bacterium | reverse complement strand
TAGCTCAGCGGTAGAGCACTGCCTTCACACGGCAGGGGTCGCAGGTTCGAAACCTGCCGCGCCCATTCAGAAAAGGCCGTGAGTCCCCAGGGGCTCACGGCCTTTTTCTTTTCCACCTCCGAACAGTCGCCGTTCGGCGGGCGGAGACGCCCGTTGGCTGTTGCACGCGGCGGGGCCGCAGTGTCGGGTTCCGGAGCAATCGGCAGGGGCGGGGCGTGGCCCGTGATCCACGGACTGTGCGACCTTCACGGCGTGCCCAGGACATTGCGATTCACGTGGGATCAGCAGGGACGGGCGGTCGTGAGTGGCCTGCCGCCCGACGACGTGCTGGCGGACTACCTCGCCCAGGAGCTGCGGCCGGACTCGAGCCGGGCGCACGGCATGCTGAACGTGCTGGCGGCCCTGCGGCAGGGACGGCAAGAGCGGTGGGACGTCACCGGGGAGACCTGGAGCCTGGAGCTCAGCCGGGCCCGGGCCTCCATCCACAGCGAGGTGGCCATCCCCGGCCGCTCCCAGGACCTGCCCCTGGAGGAGTTCGAGGACGCCATCCGCTCCTGGCTGGAGTTCATGGAGCTGTCGCGCGCCCACTGACGGCGCGCGGGGCGGCGGAAGAAAGAGGCCCGAGCCCTCATGCGCTTCGAGGGCCCGGGCCCGGAGCCCCACACCCCATGGGACCCACAGCCGGAAAGGTTCTTCGTTGACGGGGCGGCGTCAGCTCTTCGCCGGAGTCGGCGTGTCCCGCGGCGCGGCCGGTGACGCCTCACCGGTGGGCGCTTGCGGCGGCGTGTGCTTCGCCTTCACCAGCGAGGCCACGATGCTGGCGCCCAGCACCAGCGCGATGACGCCCAGCGAGATGGCTGGGGACAGGTGCACCACGTCCACCAGCGCCATCTTCGCGCCCACGAAGACGAGCACGCCGGACAGGCCGACCTTCAGATAGGTGAACTTCTCCATCGCCCCCGCCATCAGGAAGAAGAGCGAGCGCAGGCCGAGGATGGCGAAGATGTTCGACGTGAAGACGATGAACGGGTCGCGCGTCACCGCGAAGATGGCGGGGATGGAGTCCAGCGCGAAGAGCACGTCGGACGCCTCCACCAGCATCAGCGCCATGAGCAGCGGCGTCGCCAGCCTCCGGCCGTTCTCCACCGTGAGGAAGTGCTGGCCGTTGAAGTGCGGCGTGGAGGGGATGACGCGGCGGGCGGTGCGCATCAGCCAGCCGTCCTCCGGGTGCTCCTCCTGGTTGCGCTGGATGAAGAGCTTCAGGCCCGTGAGGATGAGGAAGACGCCGAAGACGTAGATGAGCCAGTGGAAGCGCTCCAGCATCGCCACGCCGGCGAAGATCATCGCCGCGCGCAGCACCAGCGCGCTCAGGATGCCCCAGAAGAGGACCCGGTGCTGGTAGAGGGCCGGGACCTTCATCGTGGAGAAGATGACGACGAAGACGAAGATGTTGTCGACGGAGAGCGACTTCTCGATGAGGTAGCCGGTGAGGAACTCCATCCCCGGCCCGGCGCCGTAGCGCCACCACAGGAGGCCGTTGAACGTCAGCGCCAGGCTCACCCACACCGCGCTCCAGGCCCCCGCCTCCTTGAAGCTCACCGTGTGCGCCTTCCGGTGGAACACGCCCAGGTCCAACGCGAGCATCGCGAAGACAAAGGCAATGAAGCCGCCCCACATGAGGGGGCTTCCTATCGATTGGAAGGAGTCCAAGGCGTTCACCTGGGGAAGGCACGGGGAGCCAACCCCCCTCAAATAGGAGCCCCGGATATCTTCGACAAATAGAGAATCCGGACGCGACGCTTCGGGAAAACGGAAGTCTCACGTGAAGCGGGAGACACCCGGGGGTAGGGGAGCCGGCCGGCCGGGGGCTTTAGGGGCCCTTGTCGCCAGGGGAAGTGTTCACCTCGGCTAGCGTTTTCACCCGTCCCGGCTGAACGACGCTTTCACCGGGCCCACGAGACCAGCCGAGCGCCCGAACCTCCCGTGGCCCGTGAGCCAGGAGGCCTGGGCGTGGGTGAAGCGCGCCGCTGGCGAAGGCGTCGCGGCCGCTGCCCAACCTCGAGGGCCCCCGAGCACGGAAACCCCCTGCCCGATGCGGAACCGACTTGTCTTCACGTCCAGCGCGCTCCTGGTGGCGCTCCATGCCTCTGGCTGTGGCGCGAGCCCCGAAGCCGACACGACGCCCCCGACCAGCGAGGTGAGCCCGCCCGCGCCTGGCCTCCCCACGCCCACCGTGCCGGCCCCCGAGCCGGACGGCACCACGCCCGAGCCCGTCCCCTCGGAGCCAGAGGGCACGCCCGAGCCCCTCCCCTCGGAGACGGAGCCCCCGCAGGACCCCTCCACGCCCGGGCCCACCGCCCCGCCAGAGACCGAGCCGGCTCCCACGCCCACGGGGGTGGATGGCTTCGGCGTGACGATGCTCTACCCCTCGCTGCCCAACGGTGAGGCCTGGGCGCTCGCGGACGACGCGACCGCCGACCCGCGCTTCGACCCGCAGGCCACCATCACCCGCAACGCGGACGGCTCCTGGAAGATGAAGGGCACGAAGGTGCGCATGAGCGCCTTCCCGTCCTCGGGCTACGACGCGAAGAAGATCGACACGTACAACCGCGACGTGCTGGCGAGCCGCGGCTACATGCAGGCGCCCAACGACTGGAAGAACATCGAGATGACCGGCTTCGTGAAGGTCAACGCGGTGAACAACAGCCAGGACAACTTCGCGTGGTACGCGCGCGGCGGGAAGCACAACGACAACCACTCCGGCTGCGAGGGCAGCAGCTACAAGGGCGGCCTGCACTACGACGGGCGCGTGCGCTGGGAGAAGGAGACCTGGCACGTGTCCTACGATCAGACCCCCTACAAGCCGGCCACCTCCGCGCTGATGGGGCGCTGGGTGGGCTTCAAGGCGGTGATGCGCAACGTGCCCGGCGCCGCGGGCGCGGAGGCCGTGAAGCTGGAGCTGTACCTCAATGACAACGCCGACAAGGTGACGTGGACCAAGGTCTACGACCACACCGACGACGGGACCTGGGGCGGTGACGCCGAGCACTGCGGCGGCTCCGTGAGCGCCATGCCCATCACGTGGGGGGGCCCCATCGCCACGTTCCGCTGGGACAACGCCACGGACGTGGACTTCAAGTGGCTGAGCGTCCGGGAGATCCAGCCCTAGGCGGGCCGCACGCTGCGTCGCCTGGAGTGGAGAGGGAGGCCTCGCGGGGCCTCCCTCTTTTTTGTTCGCGGCCCGACGTGGCGCGCGTGGGCTTTCCGACAGCAGGGGGGCGCCGGGGTGCCGCTGGCGGGAGACGCCCTAGCTTCGCAGCCTAGCTGACGGCGGGGCCTTGGGCCGCCCGCGCACAGCCACTCCAGGGCGCGGCCGTCCCGGCCGTGTCCTCCACACGAGGGACGACGTTCATGCGGATCACCTTCCTGGGTCATGCGGGCTTCGCGGTGGAGACCGCCGGAGCGCTCGTCGTCATGGATCCGTGGCTGACGTCCCAGGGGGCCTTCGACTCCGCGTGGATGCAGCTGCCGCGCAACCACCACCTGGCGCCGCGCGTGCGCGAGCTCCTGGAGACGCCGGGCAAGGAGCGCTTCCTCTACATCAGCCACGAGCACAAGGACCACTTCGACCCGGAGTTCCTGGCCACCATCGCCAGGCGGGACTTCACCGTGCTGGTGCCGAAGTTCCGGCGCTCGGAGCTGCGCGACATCTTCGAGAAGTACGGCTGCAAGCGCGTCATCGCGTGCGAGGACTCGCGCGAGATCCCCATCAAGGGCGGCTACATCAAGCTCTTCGTGTCCGAGCAGGGCACCAACCGCGACTCCAGCGTGATGGTGCGCGGCGACGGGCAGTGCTTCCTCAACATCAACGACTGCAAGATGCACGACCGGCTGGCGCGCGTCATCGCGGAGGAGGGGCCCATCGACGTCTTCTCCGCCCAGTTCTCCGGCGCCATCTGGCACCCCACCTGCTACGAGTACCCGCAGGAGACGTACTCGGCCATCAGCCTGAAGAAGCGCGACAGCAAGTTCGAGGCGGTGGCGCGCGCGCTGGAGGTGGTGCAGCCCCGCGCGTACATCGCGGCGGCGGGGCCGGCGGCCTTCCTAGATCCCGCGCTCTTCCGCCTGAACTTCGAGGACGTGAACATCTTCCCGCGCGCGCCGGTGCTCTTCTCCTACCTGGAGAAGCGCGTGCCCGCGCTGCCCACCCGCTACCTGGAGCCCATGCCCGGGGACGTGCTGGACGCGGGCTCGCTGGAGTTCGTGTCCCAGGTGCCAGAGCGCGTGACGACGGAGAACTTCAAGGACTACCTCCACGCCTACGCCAAGGACATGGCCTACGTCTTCCGCGAGCGCCGCCGCAACCTGATGCGCGAGGAGGTGGACGACATCCACGCCCGCCTGCGCGTGGAGCTGCAGCGCAAGCTGGACCTGCTGGACCTGCACGACCGCGTGGGCATGCCGTTCTACGTGGAGCTGACGGAGGCGCCCACGCGCCTGTTGCGCGTGGACTTCAAG
>JAFADT010000357.1 GCA_023424585.1 Pseudomonadota bacterium | reverse complement strand
GCGCCGGGCCCTGGCGGAGGGGCTGCCGGACGCGCTGTCCCGGCTGGCCGGCCCGGGAGGAGACGGCGGGGCGGGGCGCACGTGGGAGGAGGTGGCCCCCTTGAGCAAGCGGCGCCTGACGGTCCAGGCCTGGTACGCCCGGCTGGAGCGCGACGAGGTGACGGTGACGGAACACTACCGGGTGGAGGGGGACCTTCCGGCGAGGCCTGTCGACACGCGGGGGGAGCGTCCGTTATTGCTCGTGCGCGAGGGCGATCAATTCTTGTTTTCGCCCGGGCTCATGTAGGCTACCCGAGGAGGCAGGGCCCGCGCGGGCCGAGTCATGGACGAAGCCCTCAAGCAGCTACTGACCCTCGGGCGCGGCTCCTTCGAGAAGAAGCAGTACGCGCAGGCCGAGCAGTTCTTGACGAAGGTGGTCGAGCAGAATCCGACCTTCGCCGACGTCTACAACATGCTCGGCATCATCTACCACGACCAGGGCCAGTTCGCCCGGGCGCAGCGGGCCTTTGAGTCCGCGCTGCGGCTCAACCCCGCGTACACCGAGGCCGCGCTCAACCTGGCGGTCATCTACAACGACATGGGGAAGTACGCGGAGGCGAAGGAGGTCTACCAGGCCGCCTTGTCCCGCCAGAAGGGCGCCCCCGGCGAGCTGGACCCCTACGTCATGAAGAAGGTGGCCAACATGTACGCCGACATCGGCGACGTGTTCGCCTCCAGCGGCGTGTGGGGCAAGGCCATTGAGGAGTACCGCCGTGCGCTGGCCCACTTCCCGGAGTTCGTGGACATCCGCCTGAAGCTGGGCAACGCCCTGCGGGACGCGGGCGACAACGCGGCGGCCCTGGCGGAGTACGAGCAGGTCATCGCGCAGAATCCGTCGTACATTCCCGGACGGATCAACTATGGAATCGCCCTGTACTCGGCGGGACGCCGTGACGAGGCGGTGAAGGTCTGGGAAGACGTGCTCGTGCGCAGCCCCGGCAACAAGAGCGCGCAGATGTACCTCAACCTGGTGAAGGACCCGGGGAAGGCGGAAGGGACGGGTTGAGCACCATGGCAACTTCCATCATCGAGGTCGCGGCACCGTGAGCACTCCTGGCGGTACGGCGAAGTCCTTTGCCCTCAAGTTCATCTCCGGGAAGTACCAGGGCGGTGAGTTCCCGCTGAAGGCCAACAAGCAGATCGTCGTCGGACGGTCGAGCGAGTTGGACATGGTGCTGGTGGAGGACATGGTCTCGCGCAAGCACGCGAAGATCCTGTTCTCCGACGGCGCCATCACCATCGAGGACCTGGGCTCCACCAACGGCACCTTCGTCAACGGCGAGAAGGTCAAGCAGGCCAAGCTGAAGGAGGGAGACCGCATCCTCATCGGGACCTCCATCCTCAAGCTCGTGCACCAGGGCGCGGAGAGCGGCCCGGTGGACGAGAGCGTCGTGAAGCAGAAGCTGGAGGAGGCCGCCGCCGCCCAGGCCGCGCGCACCACCAAGGCCAGCTCCATGACGGGGAAGATCGAGGAGATTCCCCTCCCGGACCTGCTCCAGCTCTTCCACACGTCCAAGAAGAACGGCGTGCTCGTGGTCAACAACGCCCACGAGGGGAAGATCTACCTGCGCCAGGGCCGCGTGTACTACGCGGTCATCGACGACAACCACAACCTGGGCCCGCAGAAGAGCTTCAACCGCATCGTCACCTGGGAGGAGGGGGACTTCGAGCTGCGCCCCGCGGACACCCAGGAGTTCATGGTGGAGCTGGACTCCTCCACGGAAGCGCTCCTGATGGACGCGCTCCGGCAGTTGGACGAGTTCAAGCGGCTGCAGCCGAACCTGCCGCCCATGGCCACGGCGCTGCGCATCGCGCAGCCGCTGACGGCGCCGCTCAAGGAGCTGACGCCGGAGCTGCTGGACGTGCTGCAACTGGTGCACAACCACGGCTCGCTGGGCGGCGTGCTGGACCACTCGGACGGCGACGACGTGCTCACCGCTGAAACGGTGATGCAGCTCATCAAGCGCGACTACGTGCGCGCGGAGTAGGGGGCGGCATGGCGGGCGGGAAGCCGGTGAAGGCCAGGCGCCTCACCGAGATGAGCCACTGCGCGGGCTGCGCGGCGAAGCTCAAGGCGGGGGACCTGGCGAAGGTCCTGGGCGGGCTCAAGGGGGCGTCTCACCCCCGGGCCCTGGTGGGCTTCCACACGAATGACGACGCCGCCGTGTACCAGGTGGCGCCGGGCATGGCCGTGGTGGAGACGGTGGACTTCTTCCCGCCGCTCGTGGACGACCCGTTCCAGTTCGGCGCCATCGCCGCGGCCAACGCGCTGTCGGACATCTGGGCCATGGGCGCGAAGCCGCTGTTCGCGCTCAACCTGGTGTGCTTCCCGGACGAGCTGCCGCTCAAGACGCTGCAGAAGATCCTCGCGGGCGGCCAGTCCAAGGCGGACGAGGCGGGCATCCCCATCCTCGGCGGCCACAGCATCCGGGACCCGGAGCCCAAGTTCGGCATGGCCGTCACCGGCGTGGTGCACCCGAAGAAGGTGCTCACCAACGCGGGCGCGAAGCCGGGGGACGTGCTGCTGCTCACCAAGCCCGTGGGCACGGGCATCGCCACCACCGCCATCAAGCGGGGCCTTGCATCCAAGCAGCTCACGAAGCGCGTGACTGCGCAGATGGCCACGCTCAACAAGGCGGCCGGTGAGGTGTTCGCGTCGGGCGCCTTCAAGGTGAACGCGCTCACGGACGTGACGGGCTTCGGCCTGCTGGGCCACCTGCTGGAGATGATGAACGGCGCGAAGACGCGCGCGGCGCTGGACCTGGAGCGCATCCCGCTCATCGCGGAGGTGCCCGCGCTGGCGGAGGCCGGCGTGATTCCGGGCGGCACGAAGACGAACCTCGCCCACGTGAAGAAGCACGTGACGTTCCCGGAGGGGCTGCCGGAGCACATCCAGTGGCTGCTCGCGGACGCGCAGACCAACGGCGGCCTGTTGGCCAGCGTGCCCGCGCGCCACGCGCTCAAGGCGGTGCAGGCGCTGGAGAAGGCCGGCGTGGACGCGGCCCTCCTCGGCGAAGTGCAGGCGGGCCGTCCCGGCATCGACGTCATCGGCTGAGCGGCAGGGCGCGTTCCTCCCGGGAGCGGATTTCGCCTCCGGGCCGGGGCCCGGCTAACATCCCGGCGCGAATGTCGCCGCGCCCCCTCCCCCTCGGTCTGCTCCTGCTCGCGTGCCTCCTGCCGGCCCTCTCCGGGGCGGGGGAGCGCGGCGCGCGCATCGTCATCGACCCGGGGCACGGCGGGGCGAAGGAGGGCGCGAAGGGGCCCGGGGACCTCTGGGAGAAGGAGGTCGCGCTCCAGATCGCGCAGCGCCTGCGTGAGAAGCTGGAGGCCGCGGGCAGCGAGGTGTTCCTCACGCGCGACCGCGACACGCTGATGGCGCTGTCGGAGCGGGTGGAGTTCTCCAACATCCAGCGGCCGGACCTCTTCCTCTCCATCCACGCCAACTCCATGCCCACGAAGCGGCTGCGTGCGCGCACCGAGGGCATCGAGACGTACTTCCTCTCCGCCAACGCCTCCGGCGAGGCGGCGCGGGCGGTGGCGGACCGCGAGAACGCGGAGGCGCCCACGGCCCGCGCCGCGCGCGGGCACTCCACGCTGGCCTTCATCCTGGAGGACCTGGCGCGCACGGAGGCGCACTCGGACGCGTCCCGGCTGGCCTACGCCATCCACCCGCGCCTGGTGGCGAAGAGCGGCGCCACGGACCGGGGCGTGCAGCAGGCGCCCTTCTTCGTCCTCACGGGCGTGGAGGCGCCGGCGGTGCTGATTGAAGTGGGCTTCATCTCCCACCCGCAGGAGGGGGCGAAGCTGGGGAAGGCGGCGTACCAGGAGACGCTGGCGGAGGCCATCGCGGAGGGGGTGCAGGCCTTCCTCCGGGAGACGCGTCGACGGGACGGCTCGCCCTCGCAACCGGTGGCTGGATCCACCGCGCCCTGATAAAGCGTGGGGGCTTCGCCGTCCCTCCCTGTCAGGAGCCTTCCCTCGTGCGTTCCTTCAACCGTGGTGCGCTGGACCTCCGGCCCGTCACCCTCACGCCCAACGTCAACCGCTACGCGGAGGGCTCCGTCCAGGTGGAGTTCGGCCACACGAAGGTGCTCGTCACCTGCTCGGTGGAGGACCGCGTCCCGCCGCACCTGATGGGCAAGGGGTCGGGCTGGGTCACGGCCGAGTACGGGATGCTCCCGCGCGCCACGCACACCCGCGGCTCGCGCGAGGCCGCCAAGGGCAAGCAGTCCGGCCGCACCATGGAGATCCAGCGCCTCATCGGCCGCGCCCTGCGCGCGTCGGTGGACCTGCAGGCGCTGGGCGTGCGCACCTTCACGCTGGACTGTGACGTCATCCAGGCGGACGGCGGCACGCGCACCGCGTCCATCACCGGCGCGTACGTGGCGCTGGTGCTGGCCCTCCGCTCGCTCAACAAGCCGGGCCTGTTGAAGGGGCTCACCCCGCTGGCCGCGGTGTCCGTGGGCGTGGTGAACGGCGAGGTGCGCGTGGACCTGGACTACGACGAGGACTCCACCGCGGAGGTGGACCTGAACCTCGTGGCCACGGGCGACGGTCGCATCGTGGAGGTGCAGGGCACCGCCGAGCACAAGCTCTTCGACCGCAAGTCGATGGACGCGATGCTGGACGGAGGCCTCGCGGCCATCCAGCAGCTCACCGCCGCGCAGGCGAAGGTGCTGGGATGAAGCCGAAGCTGCTCTTCGCCACCGGCAACGCCGGCAAGGTGCGCGAGCTGCGCCTGCTCGTGGGCGACGCCGTGGAGGTCGTGTCCCTCAAGGACCTGCCCCCCGTGCCCGAGCCCGTGGAGGACGGCGACACCTTCGAGGAGAACGCGGTGAAGAAGGCCCGCGCGTACTCGGAGGCCACGGGGCTGCCCGCGCTCGCGGACGACTCCGGGCTGTGCGTGGACGCGCTGGACGGACGGCCCGGCGTGCTGTCGGCGCGGTACGCGCCGGGCGACGACAGGGCCCGGTACGAGAAGCTCCTCATGGAGCTGGCGGACGTGCCGGACGCGAAGCGCACCGCGTCCTTCCGCTGCGCGCTGGCGCTGGTGACGGGGAAGGGGGACGCACCCCGGGTGGAGGAGGGGCGCTGCGAGGGCGTCATCCTCCGCGCGCCGAGGGGGACGAACGGCTTCGGGTACGATCCGGTGTTCCAGGTGGAGGGGGAGGGCGGGCGCTCGATGGCGGAGCTGGCGCCCGAGGAGAAGGCGCGGGTGTCGCACCGGGCCCGGGCCTTCCAGCTGATGCGGCGCCATCTGTTGGCGCTCTGACCGGGCGGACGGGCGTCAGGAAGAGCAGGCTTGCGCGTCTGTCCGCGTTAGGCGAAGGTGGCGACACTTCTCGGGGCGTAGCGCAGCCTGGTAGCGCACCTGCCTTGGGCGCAGGGGGTCGGAGGTTCAAATCCTCTCGCCCCGACTTGAAGTGCCGTGATGTTTCAGCAGTGAGGACCGGCCAGCTCCAGTAGCTCAGCTGGATAGAGCACCGACCTTCTAAGTCGGGGGTCGCAGGTTCGAGCCCTGCCTGGGGCGCAAATCTGCTGGCAGATGGTTTTGGGCCTTGAATGGCCCCGGTTTCCACGGTAGGAGACCGCCGCTTTCCAAAGCCGTGACGTGTGAAGTGACGGCGAATGTAGCTCAACTGGTTAGAGCGCCGGACTGTGACTCCGGAGGTTGCCGGTTCGATCCCGGTCATTCGCCCTTCTTCTCCCGCTTCGCCCCGCGCCTATAGCTCAACTGGATAGAGCATCGGCCTTCGAAGCCGAGGGTTGGGGGTTCAAGTCCCTCTGGGCGCAACCCTTCCAACCGTCAGAAGCGCACGCGGGGAACGCCCCGGCGCTCTCGCGACCGGGACTCTCCACCGAAAAAGCCCGTTACTGGAGCAGCCTCGGCCAGTACCGGACAAAGCAATACACTTGGTGGTCGTAGGAGTCCGCTCCCACGGGTTCGACGACCGTCCCATCGGTGCCTGGCGTCAAGTGCTCGCAGGGGAGAAGTCCCCCCTGTGTGAGGACAGGAGTGGGAGCGTGCCGCACGAGGAGCCCATCGGCGAGATGCGCTCCGCCTGTGGCTCGCAAGCCCAGTTGCCCGTGTCAGTGGCCGAAGGTCGGAAGTCGCCCTTGCCCCCGGAAGCCGCAGGAGGGGGCCCTCCATCGGCAGGGGCATGAGCTCGTAGCTGCCTGCCGGGGCCGCTCCAACATGCTCCGGAGTCTGTCGAGCAGAGGTTGAGCGCAGGAAAGCGAAACGCCCGCGTCCCCTTCACCGGGAACGCGGGCGTCCTTCATCTCAGCGAACGACGCGGGCTCAGGCGTCCGGGTTCGTCGCGGCGCGATCCTTGGCGGACGGCACTTGGCAGCGCAGCTCCGTCTCCGCCTCCAGCGCGGTGAGGTTCTCCCTCATGGCCTTGGCCCACCGCGCCCGGGGCTGCTCCATCAGCTTCTCGTGCGCCAGGTCGATGGTCTCGCTCAGCTCGTCGTCGGACAGCTCGGACGTCGTCTTGCCCTTGTACGGGCCGAACGCCACCACCACCGCGCTCGCCTTCGGGCGCTCGGGCGCCTGGGACACGGGCACCGCCGCCACCGCCGTGGCTGGCGCCAGCGGCACGTCCACGTCGAGCCGTGCCTCCTCCTTCTCCGGAGCCCTCGCCGTCTCCGCCGCCTTGGGCGCCTCCACGGAGCCCAGGGTGGGGAAGGACGCCTTCACCGGGCCCGGCTTCGAGCCCAGCACCTCGTAGGAGCCTGACGCGGGGGCCGGCTCGTCGTGCGCGTCGTACTCCTCGGCCGGCATCTCCTCGCGCACGTACAGTCCGCCGAAGGCCTCCGGGTACGCCTTGCGCAGCGCCGCCACTCGCGCGCACTTCTCGATCATCGTCGTGGGAATCTTGGCCCACAGCGGCGTCTGCTGGACGTAGCCGGAGAAGTCCAGCCACACGACGACCGGCAGCTTCCCCTCGCGCACCACGCGCGACCAGGCACCCACCAGGGCGCCCTTGCGCTTGGCCGGGTTGAAGCGGTGCACCACCTCGCCCTTGCCCTGGTCCACCACGATCTCGTCCTCGGCGAACACCGCGCTCGCCTGGATGCCCTTGAAGTCCGGGAAGCGCTCCGCCCGGGCGAGCATGCCCGCCTCCGACGGCTGGAACTCGTACTTCGTCACCCAGTTGGGCCGCTCGCGGTTGCCCACGTTCTGGCGGCGCGCCACGCAGAAGGCCTCCTTGAGGAGCGGATCCAACCCGCTGCGCTTGCACTGCTCGATGAAGAGGGCGAACTCGTCCTCGCTGATTCCCCGCGGGCAGATGGTCCGCTTCACCAGGTCCACCCGCTCCCGGTTCCAGGCCGCCCCCTGCGGCGACGTCGTTCCATCCGCCTTCACATTCGCATCCATCACTGTGTCTCCAGCACCGCTCGAAAAGGACGGACGACCCTCGCCCGCCCACATGGCTGCCCGGGCACACGGCACATGACCCGCAAGCCAGGGGCCCGGAAGGGCACCTGCTACAGGCCTGCAGCGCGAACCGAGGCGTGGATCAACATGCGAGCCGGGCAGCGCCTTCGCATCGCTTCCCGGTGCCGGGGATGGCCGGCCGCACGCCGGCCATCCGGTTCCAACGCTGAGAATGAAGCGAGCGTGCAAAAACGTTTTGACAGGACAGGCGGCGCCCGGTATTCACCGCGCCACCTCGGACGTCGCGCAGCCAACGCGGCAGACGAACCAAGCCGGGAGCGTAGCTCAATTGGCAGAGCAATGGACTCAGCTTAATCCATAGGTTGTGGGTTCGATTCCCTCCGCTCTCACTCGCAGGGCCC
>JAFADT010000837.1 GCA_023424585.1 Pseudomonadota bacterium | reverse complement strand
CGACGCCGACATCTCCTCCAAGGACCAGAACGCCAAGCAGTAACGGCCGTTCTGCGGAAGCAAAGCCGCGCCTCCCGCGTGTTGTCGTAGGAATGCCCGTGATGACTCCCGAGCAAACTTCCTCACCGACGTCCGCGCGCGAGGCGCGAGGCGCTCCCGGCGCCCCGGCCCGCGCCCGCTCGCGGCGCCTGGGCCGGCTGCTGCTGCTGGGCGTCTTCGGCGTCGCCACCCTGCTCGCGTTCACGCTGGTGTGGGTGACCGAGGACCGCTCCCTGACGCCCCCCCAGCGCCAGGCGCGCGAGCAGATCCGCCGCCTGGAGGGCCTCTTCAAGGCCTACCACCGGCTGATGGGCTTCTTCCCCTCGCAGGAGCAGGGCTTCACGCCGCTCATCGAGTCGAGGGTGCTTGACGCCACGCCGCTCGACCCGTGGGGCCACCCCTACATCTACCGCATGGTGGGCAAGACGGGCGCCGTGCTGTCGCTCGGCTCCGACGGCAAGCCCGGCGGCACCGGCGAGGCCGCGGACCTCTTCAGCGGCGGCGTCGTGGCACAGGAGGTGCAGCCATGAGGCCCGTCATGTCCATGACTCCCGCCCGCCGTCGCCGCGCCCAGCGCGGCCTCACGCTGATCGAGATCTCCATCGCGCTGGCCATCGCGGCCGTGATGTTCGCGGCGGTGACCATTGGCATCGGCGCCATCACCGGCGCGAAGGCGAAGGGCAGCGCCACGGAGCTGGCGGGGGTCATCCGCTCGCTCTACGACTCGGCGGCGCTCAGCGGCCGGACGTGCCGGCTGGTGTTCGAGATCCCCGACCCGAAGCGCGAGGAGGCCACGCGCTACCACGCGGAGTGCGCCGCGGGCGGCGTCACCACCTCGCGCGACCGGGACGCGGCGCTCCGCGACGAAGCGCGCGACCGCGAGCGCGCCCGGCGCGACGGCAACAACGGCGGCGACACGCGCAAGAACTACACGCGCGCGGAGGGCTCGCAGCCTTCCGCGCAGGAGCTGATGGACGAGGAGAAGAACCGCATCGAGTCCCAGTCCACCTTCTCCGCGTACACCGCGGAGGAGATCTCCCCCAAGGAGCTGCCGGCGGGCGTGGCGGTGTCGGTGTGGACGCGGCAGCAGCGCGAGCCGGTGGAGAGCGGCGTGGCCTATCTCTACTTCTTCCCGCAGGGCTACACGGAGAAGGCCATGGTCTTCCTGCGCCAGGGTGACAACGCCTGGACGCTGGACGTGTCACCCCTGACGGGCAAGGTGTTCATCGCATCCGAGGCCCTGGAGGTGCCCCGCTCATGAAGACCCCAACGCGCGGGCGCGGGGGGTTCACCCTGCTGGAGACGATGGTGGCGCTGGCCATTCTCAGCGTCGCGCTGATGGCCATCTTCGACCTCAACTCCGGCGCGGTGGCGAACCACGTCTATACGAAGCGGCTGACCGTGGCCGCGCTCCTGGCCCGCTCGAAGATGACGGACCTGGAGCAGAAGCTCTACGACGACGGCTTCGAGCAGGACGACGACGAGCAGTCCGGCGACTTCTCCGACGAGGGCTGGCCCCAGTTCAAGTGGCGCGCCCGCATCATCGCGCCCAAGACGGACGGCGTGACGCCGGACCAGCTCATCGGCGCCATCTTCAACCTGCCCATGGGCGGCGGCGACTCCGGCGACCCGCTGGGCGGCCTGGCCAGCCTCTTCGGCGGCAGCGGCGGCAGCGACGGCAAGGGCGGCACGCCCCCCGGCGGCACCACCACGGCCAGCCCCCTGGGTGCGTCCGCCATGAGCATGGCGCAGCCCATGTTCACGCAGATGGTGGACCAGCTCACCAAGTCCGTCCGCGAGGTGCACCTCACCGTGTACTGGAAGGAGGGCACCCAGGTGGAGAGCGTGGACGTGGTGACGCACGTCGTGTCGCTGGGGCCGGGCGGCGACCGCAACGGCGGCTTCACGCCCAACCCGGGCAGCACCGCGGGCGCGGAGAACCAGTGGGTGAACCCACGCACGGGGCAGGTGGTGGACAACCCCATCCCCGGCCCCAACGGGCAGATGCTGGACCCGAACACGCGTGAGCCGCTGACCAACCGGGCGGCCATGCTCAACCAGCTCAACGGCGCGGGCGGCACGCAGGGCGGCACCGGCAACACCGGCATCAACCCGCGCGCGCCGGGCGGCATCTTCGGAGGACGGGGCCTGCCCGGGCTGCCCGGCCTGCCGGGACGTGGGGGCACCCGATGAAGCGACGCATGCGAGGCTTCACCCTGATGGAGGTCATGGTGGCGGTGGGCATCACCGCCCTCATGGGCACCGTCGTCGCCCTGGCCTTCCAGACGGGCATCAACGCGAAGGAGGTCGTGGAGGGCGAGGCGGAGCGCTACCGCATGGTGCGCGTGTCGCTCAACCGCATGGCGCGGGAGATCGGCTCCGCGTTCGTGAGCGACCGCTACGACCTGCGCCGCTTCCGCGACCAGAACGACCGGCCCACCAACTTCATCGGCGAGCGCGACAAGCTGACCTTCACGACGTTCGCGCACCAGCGCCTCTACACGGACGTGAAGGAGTCCGACCAGGCGGTGGTGGAGTACTTCGTGGAGAACTCCAGCGAGCGCGGCGCCCGCCAGCGGCAGGACCTGAAGCGGCGGGTGGACCCCAACGTGGGGGACCGCATGGACCGGGGCGGCACCACGGACGTCCTCTTCGAGGGCGTCAAGGGCGTGGAGTTCGCCTACTGGGACTCCGACAAGAAGGAGTGGGACGACGAATGGGACACGCGGCGCACGGAGCGCAAGGACATCCTCCCCACGCGCGTGCGCATCACCGTCATCGCCCTGGATGAGTCGGGCAAGGAGGCGCGCTACACCACGCAGGCGCGCATCGTGCTCAACACGACCCTGCCGAGGTTCAACTGATGGCCTTCCCCTACTTCCAGCAGGCGTCCCGCCGGCGCGGCAAGGCGCGGACGGCCCGCTCGCAGGCGGCGCCGCGCTCGCCCGCGGAGCGCAGGCACCGGCGCTCTCGCGGCGTGGCGCTCATCATCGCGCTCGTGTCCATCACGCTGCTCACGGTGGTGGCCACGGAGTTCGCCTACAACAGCCGCGTGGACCTGCAGCTCGCCGCCAACCAGCGCGACGAGGTGCGCGCCTACTACATGGCCCGCTCCGGCCTGTCGCTGGGGCGGCTGCTCCTGCGCTTCCAGAAGCAGGTGGACCAGACGCCCATCCCCAACCCCGCGAGCATCCTGGGCGGGCTCATGGGCGGGCTCGGCGGCGGCACCGGCGCGGCCGGCGCGAACACGTTCCAGCCGCAGTCGCTCAACCTCCAGCTCTGGAAGCTGGCCCGGGTGGACTGCCACATGCTCAAGGGGCTGGTGAGGAGCGACGGCGCCGAGGACGCGAGCGGCCGCCCCGTGGAGACGGAGCCCGTGGCGGTGGACCCCAAGTTCCAGATGGACGGCGAGGACGGGGAGAACGCGGGCGCGGCCACGCAGATGGCGGCGCAGATGCAGCGCAGGTCCTTCGGCGGCTTCGAGGGCTGCTTCCTCGCGACCATCAGCGACGAGGAGGAGAAGCTCAACGTCATGCGCCTCAACACGGGCGGCGCGGAGGCGCAGGCCACCGCCGCGCGCATGGTGGACATGTTCTCCGACAAGCGCTTCGAGTTCCTCTGGCAGCAGGACGACGCCAACCACGTGCGCGCCACGCCGCTGGACACCGTCATCGCGCTGAAGGACTGGGCGGACGACGACACCACCCAGTCCACCCTCAACCCCCAGGACCCGACGAACCCCTTCGTCGCGGGCTTCGCGGACGAGGGTTCCCCGTACAGCCGCTACGAACCGCGCTATGACGTCAAGAACGCGCGCTTCGACAGCCTGGACGAGCTGTACCGCGTGCATGGCGTCAACGACCGCTTCATGGCGGCCTTCCGCGACCGGCTCACGGTGTACCCGGACATCAACTCCAAGCCGAACATCAACACCGACGACCCCATCATGCTGGGGCTGGCCATCATGTCCGCCGCGGACCCCAACCACCCGGACCCGCGCCTGACGGACCCGGTGTTCCTCAACGAGCTCATCACCCGCATCCGCTCCGCGCGCATGTTCAACTTCTTCGGCATGTCGGTGGCGGACTTCCTGAACGTGGTGGAGCAGGCGGGCATCGCGGTCAATCCGCTGATCAAGGGCAACGTCCAGCAGAACCGCTACCTGGGCGACAAGAGCAAGACGTTCACCATCAAGTCCGTGGGAGAGGCGGGCAGCGTCCAGAAGACGCTCACCGCCGTCATCCGCCTGGACGACGGGCTGGGCAAGCTCGTGTATTACAGAGAGGAATAGCATGGCCCGCATTCTTGGCCTGGACCTGGGAAGCCACTCCGTGAAGGGCGTGGTGCTCAACTCCGGAGCGAAAAGCCAGAACACCCAGGCCTACGAGGAGGTGCGCCGCGCGCAGGAGGGCGAGCGCGCGGACACGCTGCGCGCCGCGGTGGAGGAGCTGCTCGCGAAGCTGCCGCAGGGGCACGTGGACCAGGTCGTCATCGCCCTGCCCGGCCCGTCCCTCACCACGCACGCGGTGAGCCTGCCCTTCTCCGACAGCAAGCG
>JAFADT010000818.1 GCA_023424585.1 Pseudomonadota bacterium | reverse complement strand
CCCCTGCGACGGGCCCGACACCCTGGAGGAGCCGGACGCGGGCACGGAGGTGGACGCGGGCACGGACCTGGACGCGGGCGGCGGCGACGCGGGCACGGACGTGGATGCGGGCCTCGTGGACGCCGGCGTGACGGACGCGGGGGACCTGGATGCGGGCAGCGGCGACGCGGGCCCCTCCCCGCTCTCGCTGGACTCCAGCCTGCTGACGGAGGCCATCGAAAACACCCCCTACTCCGCGCAGCTCCAGGCCCGGGGCGGCACCCCGCCGTACACGTTCAACGCCACCGGCCTGCTCCCCGCGGGCATCGCGCTCGACACCGAGGGCCGCGTCACCGGCACCCCCACGCGCGCGGGGGACCTGGTCCTCCCCGTGGAGGTGACCGACCTGAGCGTCCCCACGAAGCGCGCGAGCGGCAGCCTCACCTTGCGCGCCCGCCCGCTGCTCCGGGTGGCGGGCCCGGAGCCGCTCGCGAACGCGCCCAACAACCGCGCCTATACCGAGCGCATCTCCGCCACCGGCGGCAAGGCGCCGTACACCTTCGCCCTCGCGCCGGAGCAGTCGCTGCCCGCGGGCCTGACGCTCGCGGCGAACGGCACCGTCAGCGGCACCACGACGCAGGCGGGGACGCAGGCGTTCACGGTGGTGGTGACGGACAGCGACACGCCGCCCCAGTCCGCCTCCGCCCGGCTCTCCATCACCCTCACGGGCGCGCCCGGCACCGTCACGCTGCTGTCGTGGGCGGTGCCCTCGGGGCGCGTGGGGGCCGACTACAGCTACAGCCTCCGGACGACCGGCGGCTCCAACGCGTTCAGCTGGAGCCTGAAGGACGGCGCCCTGCCGCCGGGCATCCTCCTGGACACGAAGGAAGGCGTCCTCTACGGCAAGCCCATGAGCGCGGGGGACTACACGTTCAAGATTGGCGTCCTGGACCTGCTGTTCAGCGACGAGCGCTCGTACAGCCTGCACGTGGACTGAAGGCCCGGGCCTCACGGGTAGCGGTCCACCACCTGGATGACGCCGGTGTTGTCCTGCACCACGGAGAAGCCCTTCATCGGGCTGGGGTACGCGATGAGCCCCTCGCCGTCCCTGTCCCAGCGCGAGTCCAGCAGCACGCCGCAGAAGGGCACCGACGTGGCGCCGCTCTCCGGGGTGAAGATGCGGTCGTACCGGCCGAACACGCGGTGCTTCGTCACGTAGAGCCGCCCGCCGATGCGCGCCCCCGGCAGCTTCGCCTCCCCTTCCCCCTGCGGCAGCGCGATGACGAAGCTGTAGTTGTACCGGGCCGGTCCCGGGTGGTCCTGGATGCTGTCCACGATGACGGGGATGCGGTCCCCCACCTTCAGCCCCAGCCGCTCCATCTGGAGCTGCGCGCCGCGAGGACAGCTGCCCTCCGGCGGCATCCACGAGGGGCGCGGCGCCTTCGCGTCCGCGTCCGGGCCGTGCTGACACGCGAGCGCCACGAGGCCCAGCAAGGCCACGCTCCCAGCCACTCCACGGCGTGCACGCAGGGTCCGCATGGGCGAAGGCCTCCGGTCAGAACGTCCCGATGCTGAAGTGGAACTGCGTGGGCGCCTCGTTGAGCGCCTCGTCGCGGTCCAGGTTGAAGCCCACGTCGAAGGCCAGCGGGCCCACGGGCGTCACGTAGCGCAGGCCCACGCCCGCCGCGTAGCGCAGCACGCCCGGGTCGAACAGCGTGCGGTCCTGCCACAGGTTGCCCGCCTCGAAGAACAGCCCCAGGTCCACCGCCGCGATGGCCGGCACGCGCAGCTCCGCCTTGCCCAGCGTGTAGAGCTCACCGCCCTGGCTGGCCGGCACCTGCCCCGCGAGCACCGCCTTCAGGTCGTCCGAGCACCCCGCGGGCGAGATGACCGCGCGGCACGCGGCCAGCCGCTGGTGCAGCACCTCGCGCACGTCCTGCGGCAGCACGCCGTCCTCGCGGAAGCCCCGGAGGCTGGAGGAGCCGCCCAGGTAGAACAGCTTGGACCCGATGTTCTGCGCCCCCTGCGTCAGCGGGAGGATGGTGCCCGCGCGCGCGCTCACCGCCACGCTCGCGCGGCGGCCCAGCGGCGCGTACGCGCTCACGCTGCCGGACAGCTTCACGCCGTCGATGGGGAACTCCGGCACGCGGTTGCCCGCGACGTCCGTGGGGTGGACGCTGATGCCGCGCATGAACTCCACGCTGCTGCTGAGCACCATGCCGCGCCGGGGGTTCGCCGGGTCGTCGCGGAAGTCCAACGTCAGCGACGGGCGCAGCGAGTGCAGCGTGAAGTCGCCATACGGATAGCGCAGGCGCTCCTGGTCCGCGCGGTTGACCAGCTCCAGCACGCCCGCGCGGGAGCGCAGCCGGTTGTTCTCCAGCTCGTACTGGAGCGACACGCTGACCCACGACGCCAGCGCCCAGTCCGCGCCCGCCACCGCCGCGAACCGCGTGGACAGGTACGACGGCCGGTGCACGCGCTCGACGATGAGGTCCATCCGCGCGCCAATCTCCTGCGGCGCCAGGAAGGACAGCCGGGGCTGGGACAGCGCCAGGTTGCCGCGCCCGCCCAGGCCGCTGAAGCCGGACAGGTCGGACTCGCACGCCTCGCCGGACAGCTCCCCGGTGGAGCACCCGGCCGGAAGCCGCGACGACGACAGCGCCTCCGCGCTCGCGCCCGCGTAGTTCACCTTGCCGCGCGCCAGCAGGTTGAGCCCCCGGCCGTCCAGGTTGCGCCACGTCGTGTCCAGCGTGATGCGGGGGCCGTCCACCAGGAAGTAGCCGCCGGACACCTCACCGTCGATGCGCGGACGCTCCTGCACCGTCACCAGCACGTCCTTGGAGGCTTCGCGGCGGTTGGGGTCCGCCAGGGACACCTCCGCCTGGCGGAACAACCCCAGCCGGGACAGCCGGCGCTGCGCCTCTCCCAGCGCCTCCACCGACAGCGGCGCGCCGGGCTTCAGGTCCAGCTGCGCCAGCACCACGTCCGGATCCGAGCGCGTCAGCCCCTGGAGCAGCACCTGCCCCACGCGCACGCGAGGGCCCGCGTCCGCGCGGAAGGTCACCTGCGCGGCCGTGCCCCCCTGCTCCACCGACACCGCGTTGCTCACCCGGGCGAAGAGGTAGCCCTCGCGGCCCAGGCCCCGCTCCAGCGCGGCCTGCGCCTGGTCCACCTTCTCGAAGCTCAGCGGCTGCCCGGTGGGCAGGAGCAGCTTCACCCAGTTCGGGTTCACCTCCGGCGGCATGTCCACGAAGACGGGCTCGCGCAGCAGCGCCCGGGGGCCCTCCTCCACGTCGAAGTCCGCCTCCGCCGTGTGGCGGACCGCGTCCACCGTGAGGCCCCGGAAGGCCACCTGCGCGGACGCGAAGCCCTGCTCGCGGTAGGCCGTCGTCATCGCGTCCGCGGCCTCCAGCCACGTGTCCTCCAGGTAGACCGTGGACGGGTCGGGCGGGGACATCACGCTCGCGTCGAAGCGCCGCTCGCGCCCCTCCGTCTCCAGCGGGTCCTCGCGCAGGGGCAGGTCCAGCTCCGGCCAGGTCTCCAGCACCGCCACCTGGTTGGTGAGCATGGCGCGCAGCGCGTCGGACGACAGCGCCGCGTTGCCGTGGAAGCGCACGTCCGTCACGCGCAGCGGGGCGCCCTCGTCCACCTGGAAGCCCAGCACCGCCGCGTCCCCGTCCGGCCGGAGGACCTCCCGCGCCCGCACGCGCGCGTCGTGGAAGCCGCGCCGCCGGTAGAACGCCTCCAGCCGCCGGGCGAGCCGCGCGGAGACGGTCTCGTCCAGCGCCTCCTCGCCGTCGTAGGCCATCACCCGCGCCAGCAGCGCGTCCGGGAAGCGGCGGTTGCCCGTGAAGCGCAGGTGGAACGCGGGCCCCGCCGACACCGGCACCGCCACGGACGCCTCGCTGTCCTCCACCACCACGGCGGGCGAGCCCACCCAGGCGCGCCAGTGCTGGCCCTCGCGCAGGAGCGCCCGCAGCCGCTCCAGGCCGCCGTCCAGCCTCGCCCGGTCGAACACCTCCCCGGGCCTCACCCCCAGCGCCTCCACCAGGCGCGACAGCGGCAGCGCGGGGCTGCCGGAGAAGGTCACCTGCCGCACGCGGGTGGGCTTGCCCTCCTCCACCACCAGCGTCACCGCCACGCCGCCCGCGGGCACCGGCCGCGCCTCCACCTGGATGTCGACGGCGTCGTAGCCCTTGCGCTGGTACGCCTCGCGCACGGCGGCCGCCGCCGTGTCCAGCTCCTCGGGATCCAACGGCCCGCCCTGCAACAGCCCGCTCGCGTCCAGCAGCTCCCCCGACGTGAGGACGTGGTTGCCCTTCACCGCGACGTGCGACAGGAGCGGCAGCGGCGTGAGCTGGAACACCAGCCGCACGCCGCCTGGCACGTCCTGCGTGAGCGCCACCACGTCCGCGAAGCGCCCCGTGGCGAAGAGCCGCTCCACCGACTTGCGCACCGCCCCGGGCGTCAGCGCCTGCCCCTTGCGCAGCGTCACGAGCCCCGAGAGCCCCTCCGAGTCCACACCTTCCGGCAGGTGCAGCTCCACGGCCGCCACCTCCGGCGCGCCGTCGTCCGGGGCCGGGGACGCGGCGAGGGCGGGCCGCGCGCAGACGACGAGCAGCACCGCGGCGAGCGCGGCTACTCGACCTCCCAGCCGAGCTTCAGCTCGAGCCCGAGGTTTCCGAACGACGCCTGGCTGTTCTCGTTGTCCCACTGGGCCTGTGCGGAAAGACGGTCGTCGAAGCGGTACTCAGCGCGTGCCCGGGTGCCACGCCCACTCACAGGCTGGGTCATGCCGATTTTAAGCTGCTCGGAGAGGAACTTCGACTCCAGTTGTGCGGTGGGCTCCGCCTGCCGGGTGGCGTCGTTGTAGGTGGTGGAGATCTGCAGGGACAGGTCGCGCAGGACGGGGTTGCTGGGCAGGAACCGGCGCACCTGCCGATCCAGTCCCGACACGTTGAAGAGGGCCTCCGCCGCCAGACCGTAGCTCGCCGAGGCCGCCGTGTCCTTGTCCGCGCTCGTCACCCCCAGTGTCAGCAGGGACAGGATGTCACCCTCCGTGAGCACCGGCTCCGACGACAGCACCACCAGCGGGTTGGACGGCCGGCCGAAGGCGTGCAGCTTCACCACGAACTCGCGCACGGACGTCTGCGCCTGCACCTCGAAGACCGGGTCGATGCCGGACGCGTCGCGGAACTCCAGCTGCCCCTGGTCGATGGTGAAGAGGTTGTTGCGGAAGAACGCCTGGCTGCCCTCGGCCGCCTCCACGCGGCCGAGCAGCCCCGGCTTCACGTCCGTGCCGGTGAGCCGCACGTCGCCCAACAGCCGCGCCTTGGCCAGGTTGTTGTCCACGCGCACGTCGCCGAAGTGCACGTTGACGTCCCAGGTGAAGAAGGGGTCCCTCGCGCGCTCGCCTCCGCCGCCCACCGCGAGCTGCGGCTTCTTCTGCATCGTCTTGAGCAGCGCCTCGATGTCGAGCGGCTTCTGGTAGCGCAGCTTGATGATGTCCAGCCCGCCCGTGACGGTGGGCCCGGTGGGCGGCCCCACCACCTGCAACAGGCCGGACACCGTGAGCGGCAGGTCCTCCGTCATCCGGTACGGCAC